>JADYUE010000019.1 GCA_021531615.1 Fusobacterium varium
TATTTGGAAAGGCAACGAAGCCAAAGAGATAGGTTATCCTATTTTCTTTGGCTTTTTTTATTAAATTTTTCTAGGAGGAAGCTGATGAAAGAAGAAATTATCAGTGTAGGAATAGATATTGGAACTTCAACTACTCAGTTAGTATTTACCAAGATTGTGCTAGAAAATATAGCTTCTGGTGCAAGAGTCCCACAGATAAAAATTATAGCTAAAGATGTATTTTACAGAAGTAAAGTATATTTTACTCCTCTTATAAGTCAAACTGAGATAGATGCAGAAAAAGTTAAAAGAATAATTCAAGAAGAGTATCAAAAGGCAAGAGTAACAGTAAAAGATGTTTCTACAGGAGCAGTAATAATAACTGGAGAAACAGCAAGAAAATCAAATGCTAAAGAGGTGCTTAATGCTTTAAGTGGAATGGCAGGAGATTTTGTTGTAGCAACAGCAGGACCTGATCTTGAAAGCATAATTGCTGGAAAAGGAGCAGGGGCTATGGATTATTCAGAAAAACACAATACAACAGTTTACAATCTAGATATAGGAGGAGGAACTACAAATAATGTTCTCTTTAAAAATGGAGAGGTAGTAGATACAACGTGCTTGGATATCGGTGGAAGACTTATAAAATTTAAAGATAGTTCATTAGAAATAACGTATATCTATAAAAAATTTGAAAAACTTATAGATGATATGGGATTAACTACTTTAAAAGTTGGAAGAAGAGCAGATGTAGGAGAATTAAAAAAACTTTGTAGAAAGCTTGGGGAAGTACTATTGAGTTCAGTAGGAGCTATACCTAAAAGTAATGAATATAGATACCTTATTACTGATAAGGACTATAGAGGGGAATGTGATTTAAAATTTGTGAACTTCTCAGGAGGGGTAGCAGATTTTATATATAATCAATATTCTGGGGATGATTTTAAATATGGTGATATAGGAATCATTCTAGGGAAAGAGATACTAGAAATTTTTAAAGAACATAATGTACAAATAGTTAAAAGCGGAGAAACAATAGGAGCAACAGTAGTAGGAGCAGGTTCTCACACTACAGAAATAAGTGGAAGTACTATAACTTATACTGAAAATATTTTTCCAATTAAAAATATTCCAGTATTGAAGATCAGCCAACTTGATGAAAAAAATATCCATACTTTAAAAGAAAGTTTAAAGAAAAAAAGAGAATGGTTCAAAATGGAAGATGGAGTTCAAGAGGTTGCAGTAGGTCTTACAGGAAAGCCAAATATGAGATACAAAGAGATAATTGAACTAGCAGAAGGGTTATATGAGGTTCTTTCTGATGTAAGTCGACTTATATTGGTAATAGAAAATGATATTGGAAAAGCATTAGGACAAGCACTTTCATTGAAATATAGTAGTGATGTTCCTATCATCTGCATAGATAGTATAAAAGTTGCAGATGGAGATTTTATTGACATTGGTAAACCATTGGGAAGTGGAAGTGTACTTCCTGTTATAGTTAAAACTTTAGTATTAAGTAGTTATCAATAGGCGGGGTGAATAATAATGAGATTAGAAACAAGACTTTTTGGTCAAAATTACAAATTCAGTTCTCTGAAAGAAGTTATGGCCAAAGCAAATGAACAAAAGTCTGGAGATGAACTTGCAGGAATTGCAGCAAGATCAACAAAGGAGAGAGTAGCAGCAAAAGAAGTTCTTTCACAAATTCAATTGAGAGATCTAAAAGAAAATCCAGCAGTACCTTATGAAGAAGATGAGGTAACAAGAATAATCATTGATAGTCTAAATCTTAAAGTTTATGATGAGATTAAAGAATGGACTGTAGGAGAACTTAGAGAATGGATATTAAGTGATGAAGTAGGAGACAGAGAAATCCAATGGATAAGAAGAGGACTTACTTCTGAAATGATTGCAGCTGTTACAAAACTTATGTCAAACTTAGATTTAATTAGAGCAGCTAAAAAAATAATTGTTAAAGCACATTGTAACACAACAATAGGAGGAGAAGGTGTTTTAGCAGCAAGGGTTCAACCAAACCATACAACTGATGATCCAGATGGAATTATGATTTCACTTTTAGAAGGACTTAGTTATGGAGTTGGAGATGCTGTTATTGGACTAAATCCAGTTGATGATACAGTTGATAGTGTAATAAGAGTTCTTGAAAGATTCCATGAAATTAAAGAAAAATATCAAATTCCTACACAAACTTGTGTTCTTGCTCACGTAACAACACAAATGGAAGCTATTAGAAGAGGAGCACCTAGTGATTTAATTTTCCAAAGTATAGCAGGATCAGAAAAAGGAAATGAAGCTTTTGGAATAACAGGAGCGATGATAGAAGAGGCAAGACAACTTGCACTTACTCAAGGAACAGCAGCAGGGCCAAATGTAATGTATTTTGAAACTGGGCAAGGATCAGAACTTTCTTCAGATGCACATAATGGAGCAGACCAAGTAACAATGGAAGCAAGATGTTATGGATTTGCTAAGAAATTCTCTCCATTTATTGTAAATACAGTTGTTGGATTTATAGGGCCAGAATATTTATATGATAGCAAACAAGTAATAAGAGCAGGACTAGAAGATCATTTTATGGGAAAACTTCATGGATTACCAATGGGAGTTGACGTTTGTTACACTAACCATATGAAAGCAGACCAAAATGATATTGAAAATCTAGCAGTATTACTAACAGCAGCAGGATGTAATTACTTCATGGGAGTTCCAGCTGGTGACGATATTATGCTTAACTATCAAACTACAGGATATCATGACATTCAAACATTAAGAGAAACTTTAGGGGTAAAACCTATAAAAGAGTTTGATGAATGGCTTGAAAAAATGGGATTCAGAAAAAATGGAAGATTGACAGAAAAAGCAGGAGATGCATCAGTATTTTTGAAATAGGAGGAAGGTAAAATGGTTTCTGAAAGAGAATTAAAAGATATAATTTCTCAAGTTCTTAGAGAAATGGGAACAGAAGGGAAAATAGAAGAGAAGATAGCAGAAAAAGTAGAAGAAAGAGTAGCAGAAAGTGATTTAGTAGATATTACTAAAATTGATTTTAGAGAAGTAATTGATGTAAAAAATCCTGCAAATGAAGCTGAACTTCTAAAGTATAAAAGAAAAACTCCAGCAAGAGTTGGAATTGGAAGAGCTGGTTGTAGATATAGAACTAATACAATGTTAAGATTTAGAGCCGATCATGCTTCAGCAGTTGATGCTGTGTATACAGATGTATCGGAAGATTTCTTAAAAGCAAATAATCTTTTTACAGTAAAAACAAGATGTAATTCAAAAGATGAATATATAACAAGACCTGATTTAGGAAGAAGACTTGATGAAGAATCAGTAGCTATTCTTAAAGAAAAAGTAAAAAAATCTCCTAAAGTACAAGTATTTGTAGCAGATGGACTAAGTTCTACAGCAATTGAAAAAAATATTGAAGATACACTTCCAGCACTTCTTAATGGATTAAAATCTTATGGTATAGAAACAGGAACACCATTCTTCTTAAAATATGGAAGAGTAGGAGCAGCCGATGAAGTATCAGAAATAGTAGATGCAGAAGTAACTTGTGTACTTATTGGAGAGAGACCAGGACTTGCAACAGCTGAAAGTATGAGTGCATATATAACATATAGAGGGTATATTGGAATTGCAGAAGCAAAAAGAACAGTAGTATCAAATATTCATAAAAATGGAACACCAGCAGCAGAAGCAGGAGCACATATAGCTCATATTATTAAGAAAATATTAGAAGCTAAAGCAAGTGGACAAGATTTAAAACTTTAATTTTTGGAGGGAAAAATGACTAATGACGCTTTAAGACCAAGTGTATTAGGAGTAAAACTTATTCCTAATGTAGATGATAAAATGGCAGAAGAGTTAAATCTTCCAGCAGGATATAAAAGTATAGGAATAGTAACAGCTGATTGTGATGATGTAACATATACAGCTCTAGATCAAGCTACTAAAATGGCAGAAGTAACAGTAGTATATGGAAAATCATTCTATGGAGGAGCTGCTAATGCAAATACAAAACTTGCAGGAGAAGTAATCGGAATAATAGCAGGTCCTACACCAGCAGAGGTAAAAAGTGGATTAAATGCAATAGTTGACTTTATAGAAAATGAAGCTACTTTTTATAGTGCTAATGAAGATGATACAATAGCATACTATGCACATTGTGTATCAAGAACAGGAAGTTATCTTTCTAAGACAGCAGGAATAGAAGAGGGAGAAGCCTTAGCTTACCTTATAGCACCTCCTATTGAAGCTATGTATGCATTAGATGCCGCATTAAAAGCAGCAGATGTAAAATTGACAGCATTCTTTGGACCACCTTCTGAAACAAACTTTGGAGGAGGGCTTTTAACAGGAAGTCAATCAGCTTGTAAAGCGGCTTGTGAAGCTTTTGCAGATGCTGTAAAATTCGTAGCTCAAAATCCTACAAAATATTAAGGAGTAAAATATGAAGGCTTTAGGAATGATAGAAACTATTGGATTAGTAGGAGCTATTGAAGCAGTTGATACAGCCCTAAAGACAGCAGATGTAGATATAGTAAATAAACACATTGTAAAAGGTGGTATTGTTACTGTTGAACTGACTGGAGATGTGGGAGCTATAAAAGTTGCTGTGGAGGCTGGAGCAGAAGCTGCTAAAAAGCTAGGAGTTTTTGTCAGTAGCCATGTAATAGCAAGACCTGATGATATGGTTTCTAAGATGATAGAAGAAAATAGTGTAATCTATTGCGAGAATGAATCAAAGGAAATAGAAGTAACAGAAGAAAAAACTTTAGAAATTAAAAATATTAAAGAAGAGAATATCCCTGAACAAATAAAAGAAGAAAATGGAAGTGTAACTACTGAGGAAAAAAAAAACGAAATAATACCAGAAGTAGTAGAAAAAGAATAAGTAAACCAAAAACAGAAAATATAGAAAATAAAAAAAATAAGGAGTGATTTAGATGGCAACATTAAACGCATTAGGAATGATAGAAACTAGAGGACTTGTAGCAGCAATTGAGGCAGCAGATGCAATGGTTAAAGCAGCAAATGTAACATTAGTAGGAAAAGAAATGGTTGGAGGAGGACTTGTAAGTGTCCTTGTAAGAGGAGATGTAGGAGCAGTTAAGGCAGCAACTGATGCAGGAGCAGCAGCAGCAGATAGAATAGGAGAATTAATTTCTGTTCATGTAATTCCAAGACCTCACTCAGAAGTAGAAATTATATTACCAAAAACTGAAAAATAATCTAGCCATATAGGAGGTTGACTAGTATGTCAGCCTCCTATATTAAAAACTAGATAGAGAAGTAGAGGAAAGATGAAAACAATAGGAGTAGTAGAATTCAATAATATTCCGAATGGGATTAAAAATCTTGATTTAGTTTTAAAAAAATCGGATGTAAAAATATATAAAGCTGGAGTTACATGTCCAGGAAAATATTATTTTATTATCTATGGAGATAATGAAGATGTAAAGAGTGCCTTTGAAGAAGTAACTTGTGAGGCAAAATTTGAGATTATTTCTGGTGTTTCTAACAAGGTAATAGAAATATTAGAAAGAAGAAATAAAAAAGATTTAGGTAGTTCTATGGGAATAATAGAATTTTTTACGATATCTGAAAGTGTAAAGGCACTAGATATGATTTTAAAAGGCAACACAGTAGAAACTTTAAAATTGATACTAGGGAATGGAATAGCAGGAAAAAGCTATTTTGTAATTACTGGAGATACTAGTTCAGTGACAGAAGCTATAAATTCTGTAGATGAAAAAATTAGATATAGAGAGAAATCTCTTATAAATAATCCAAGTGAGAATATAACTAAATTTATTTGATAGATAAGGAGAGAGATTATGGATAAAGATTTGTTATCAATTCAACAAGTTAGAGATTTAATAAAAGCAGCTAAAACAGCTCAAAAAGAATATTCAACTTTTACTCAAGAAAAAGTTGATAAGATAATAGAAGCTATGTCTATGGAAGTAAGAAAGCATAGTGAAGAATTAGCAAAAATGGCTAATGAAGAAACAGGATTTGGAAAATGGCAAGATAAGGTTATAAAAAATAAATTTGCTTCTGAAATTGTTTATGATTCAATCAAAGATATGAAAACTATAGGAATTCTTAAAGAAGAGGATTCACTTTTAAGTGTAGCTGTACCAGTAGGAGTAATAGCAGGACTTATTCCATCAACTAACCCTACATCAACAACAATTTATAAAACTCTTATATCTTTAAAAGCAGGAAATGCAATAGTAGTTAGTCCTCATCCAAATGCTAAAAATTGTATTATAAAAACAGTTGAAATATTAAAAAGAGCAGCTTATAATGCAGGAGCACCAGAAGGATTAATAGGAGTAATTGATATCCCTACTATGGAAGCAACAGCAGAACTTATGAAGCATAAAGATACTGCACTTATACTTGCTACTGGTGGAGAGGCTATGGTAAGAGCAGCTTATAGTTCAGGAACTCCAGCTATAGGAGTTGGACCTGGAAATGGACCTGCATACATAGAAAAAAGTGCTGATGTAAAAAAAGCAGTAAAAAGAATAATGGATAGTAAAACATTTGATAATGGAGTTATCTGTGCTTCTGAACAATCAGTAATAGTAGAACCATCAAATGAGCAAGCAGTAAGAGAAGAATTCAAAAGACAAGGAGGATATTTCCTTACTCCAGAACAATCTGAAAAATTAGGAAAATTTATTCTAAGATCTAATGGGACTATGAATCCTTTAATAGTAGGAAAAGATGCACAAACTTTAGCAAACTTAGCTGGAATAAAAGTTCCATCAGATGCAAGAGTTCTTATTTCTGAACAATCAACAGTTTCTAAAAGTAACCCTTATTCTAGAGAAAAGCTTACAACAATTCTTGCCTTTTATGTAGCAGAAAATTGTGAAAAAGCTTGTGAAAGAGCTATTGAACTTTTAATGAATGAAGGAAAAGGACATACAATGATTATTCATACAGAAAATAAAGAATTAGTAAAAGAATTTGCACTTAAAAAGCCTGTTTCAAGACTTTTAATTAATACTCCAGGATCACTAGGAGGAATAGGGGGAAGTACAAAACTTGCTCCAGCACTAACTTTAGGTTGTGGAGCAGTAGGAGGAAGTTCAACTTCTGATAATATTACTCCAATGAATTTATTAAATATTAAAAAAGTAGGTTGGGGAATAAAAGAACTAGAAGACTTCAAACCAGAATGTAAAACAGTTGGTTCTTTAGAGGGAATGAGCATAGAGGATTTAGTAAAAAAAGTTCTTGCTGAAATCTCTAAAAGATAGAGAGGTGTACTATGGTTTTAACAGAGGAGAAATTAAAAAATCTGTATAAAAAAGAAGAATTTAAACAGTTTATTCTTAAAAAAGGAACTATAATGACTCCATCAGCTAGACAATTTCTTATAGATAAAGGAATAGAAATATTAAAAGATGGAGCTGTAGTAACAAATTCGAAGAAAGCTGAAGTAGAAGAAAAGAAAGAAATAGTAGAAAAAATAATTGAAAAACCAATAACTCCTAAATATATAGGACTTGCAGGAGAAAGTTATTTTGAAAAACCTGAACATATGACACAGATATCAGGAAACATTTTGGTTAATAAAACTCATGAAAGAATAATATTCAGAGGGAAATTAGACAGTCTTCAAGCAAAATGGTTAGTTTTACAAAAAGAGTTTGAAAGTTGTGAGAATGAAAAACTTAATAAAGATATGGAAAGTGTAACAACTTTTATAAAAAAAATGGTATTGGCTGAAGTACTTGATATAGAATTTGAAGAAATAAAAGTTTTAGGAGAAAGTTTAGATAAAATAAAAGAGATATCACATAATCCTAAAAAGTTTTTTGGAATGGGACATCTTTTTGATATATCAGTAAAAAATAGTTTCATTGTTTTAAAACTTAATGAGATGAGAAGTATATCAAGAGAAGCAGAAATATCAGGAGTAACTGCATTTTCAAGCGAAAGAGGAATAGTTGAGAAGAGAGAGATGTTAAAAGCACTTAATAGATTGAGTAGTGTAATATATGTAATGATGTTGAAAGGAGAAAAAGGGGAATATGGAGATAGATAAAATTGTAGAATTAGTAAAAAAACAACTAGAGAATTATGAGAAGAAAAGAATCCCTATTGAAGCTTCTGGAAGACATATACATCTATCAGAAAAAGATTCAGAAACTCTTTTTGGAAAAGGTTATAATTTCACTCCAGTAAAAGAACTATCTCAACCAGGGCAATTTGCTTGTAAAGAAAGAGTAAGATTAGTAGGTCCTAAAGGTGTGATAGAAGGAGTAGTAATTCTTGGACCTACAAGAGAAAAAACACAAGTTGAAATTTCTTTAACAGATGCGAGAATATTAGGTGTAAAAGGGATAATCAGAATATCAGGAGATATTAGTGATACACCAGGAATAATTGTAACAAATCAAGATAAAGTATTGAATCTTTCTGAAGGTGTAATAGTAGCTAGAAACCATATACATATGACACCAGAAGATGCTATTACTATGAATGTAAAAGATAAGCAATTAGTAAAAGTAAAAGTTTTTTCAAAGAGACCTTTAATATTTGAAGATGTATTAATAAGAGTTACAGATAAATCAAAATTTGCAATGCATATAGACTATGATGAAGCCAATGCCTGTCTTTTAGAAAAAGATTCATATGGGGTAATTTATGAGTGATCAGGACTTAATTGAAATAATAAAAAGAGAAATTGAAAAATATTATTCTAAAGAGTCAAATTTAAAAGAAATATTGAAAAAAAAGATAGGCTTTATAGGAAATGATATAGTACTAAAAGATGAATTAAAAAGAAATTTTGATATTCAAGAAACAGGAGAAAAAATAGTAGTTTCAGAACTTGGAATAAAGGAATTAGCTGAGATAAGCCAAGGAGTATATTCTAGTGAAGAAAGTAAAAAACTTTTATATAATTTGCTTGAAGGAAAAGAGTTGATAGTTGTAGAAGAAGGGATAGAATGGAGGAAATTTATATCTGCTCCTCTTAAACTTCAAGAAAGATATAGAAATTATGAAAAAGTATTAGAATCTTATGGAACAAAAATAATGAAGCGAATAGAAATAAGAGAATACTTAGAAGAGAGAAAAAATTGTTTTACAGAAAAACTTTTAGATCTAAAGGCTTTGAAAAAAAATATAAATAGCAATGGAACTATAGAAATATCAAATGAAACTAAAGTAACAGAACTTGCTAAGGAGTATGCAGGAGCGAATAACATTAAAATAGTAAAAAGGTGAAAATATGATAATAGGAAAAGTTATTGGAAGTGTATGGTCTACAAGAAAAGCAGATAATCTAGGTGGGTTAAAATTTATGATAGTTGAATTAAACGATAAAACTTCCCTAGTAGCTTGTGATGGTGTTGGAGCAGGAGTAGGAGATAAAGTTCTTATTACATGTGGTAGTTCAGCAAGAAAATTAATGGATTTGGAAGATGCTCCTGTTGATGCTGCAATAATTGGAATAATAGATGAGGGAGAAGGTGAATAATATGGGAAAAAAATTAATAACTCCTCAAAATGCAGTAGAATATATTTGTGGAGATAAATTTTATGTAGGAAAAGATATGATTTTGTCTTCAAGTGCAAAAGATTATTTTAAAGAAAAGATGATCACATTAGTTTATGGTGAAGAAAAGCCAGTTGAGGATAAAAAATGTTGTAAAGAGCAAAATATAGAAGATTTAAAAACAATGATAGTTAAAGTATTGGAAAGAGATTTCAACATTTGTGATGAAAAATTAGTAGATATTATATTAAAAAAAGTTGAGGGAGTGAGAAAATAATGGGGATTAATGAAATTATCATCTACATAATGGTATTATTTATGGTAATTGGGGCTATTGATAGATGCCTTGGAAACAAATTTGGATATGGACAACAATTTGAAGAAGGATTTATGGCTATGGGTTCTCTTGCACTTGCAATGGTAGGAGTAGTTTCACTTGCTCCAGTTCTAGCAAATATTTTAAGACCAGTAGTTTCTCCAATATATACTATGTTAGGGGCAGACCCAGCAATGTTTGCAGGAACACTTCTTGCATGTGATATGGGAGGATATCCTCTTGGAATGGAACTTGCTAGTACAGAAGCAGCTGGAAAATTTTCAGGACTTATTCTTGGATCTATGATGGGAGCAACAATAGTATTTACTATTCCAGTATCATTAGGAATTATCGAAGAAAAAGATAGAGAATATTTAGCTAAAGGAGTTCTAGCAGGAATTATTACTATACCTCTTGGATGTTTAGCAGGAGGATTAGTAGCTGGTTATAGTTTTTCCATGATAATTGCAAATTTAATTCCTATTATTATTGTGGCAGCTCTTATTTCTTTAGGATTATGGAAAATACCTGAAAAAATGACAAAAGGTTTTACTGTGTTTGGACAAGGAGTAGTTATTGTAATAACTCTTGGACTTGCAGCAATTGTAATTGAAACTTTAACAGGAATAGTAGTTATTCCAGGTATGGCACCTATATCTGATGGTATTTCTACAGTAGGGGCGATTGCTATAACTCTTGCGGGAGCATTTCCGTTAGTTCATTTTATAACAAAAGTATTTAATAAGCCTTTATTAAAACTTGGTGGACTTCTTGGAATGAATGATAAAGCAGCAGCTGGACTTATTGCGACTCTAGCAAATAATATTCCAATGTTTGGTCTTATGAAAGATATGGATACTAGAGGAAAAATTATAAATGTAGCTTTTGCAGTAAGTGGAGCATTTGTATTTGGAGACCACTTAGGATTTATTGCTGGTGTTGATAAAAGTATGATATTTCCTATGGTAGTTGGAAAACTTGTTGGAGGAATTTCAGCAGTAATTTTAGCTATAATAATGTTTGGAAAAGTATCTGAAAAAAATAAATAGTATAAATAAGTAGGTGGAAGAAAATGGAAATAAATCAAGCTTTGTTAGAAGAATTAATAAGAAAAGTAATTGAAACAGAAATGGGAAATAAAGAAATACCTGAATATAAATTTATGGATAAAAGTGGAGTAGGAGTAGTAAAACTAAATAAGATGACTAAACGTGATAGAATGGATACAGGAAATCCTAATGATGAAGTTTATACTACTGATCTTTTTACACTTGAAGAAGGGCCAAGAATTGGTGCAGGTCTTATGGAAATGATAAAAACTACATTTGATTGGACTCTTACTTATGATGAAATAGATTATATTATTGAAGGAAAATTAGATATAATAATAGATGGAAGAAAAGTTTCAGGTGAAGCTGGAGATGTAATCTTAATACCAAAAGGATCAAAAATACAATTTAGTGCCCCTGATTATGCTAAATTTATTTATGTAGTATATCCAGCAAATTGGCAAGAACAAAAATAGGAGGTAAAGATGAAAACATTTGGAATAAAACCTGATATAAAAGCAGGAGAAGACTCACTTTCTTTTTTGAAAACACTTCCATATAAAAAATATTTTATTGTAACTGATGATATGATGGTTCAATTAAAACTTACTGATAAAATTATTGAAAATCTTAATTCAGATTGTAAAATAAAAATATTTAGTAAAGTAGAACCAAATCCAACTGTTGATATAGTACAAAAGGGAATAGTTGACTTTATAACTTTTGAACCTGAGTGTGTAATAGCACTAGGAGGAGGATCTCCTATAGATGCTTGTAAGGGTATTCTATATTTTGGGGATAAGATTTTTAATCTTCTTGGAAAAGAAAATAAAAGATTATTTATAGCTATACCTACTACCAGTGGAACAGGATCAGAAGTAACTTCATATAGTGTTATTACAAATGGAAGTAGCAAAATAGCTTTAGCTGATGACAAAATGCTTCCTAATATAGCAATATTAAATCCAGAATTTATGAAAACACTTCCTAAAAAAGTAGTAGCAGATACAGGAATGGATGTATTAACACATGCTTTAGAAGCATATGTTTCAAAAAACTCTAATCCAATTACAGATGCTATGGCTATGGAAGCTATGAAAATAATATTTGAAAATCTTTTTGATCACTATAAAGATAGAAGCATATTAGAACCTAGAGAGAAAGTACAATATGCCTCATGCATGGCAGGAGCAGCATTCAATAATTCCTCTCTTGGAATAAATCATAGTATAGCCCATAGTATAGGAGCTAAATTTCATATTCCTCATGGACGTGCAAATGCTATTCTTCTTCCATATATAATAGAAGTAAATAGTAATGCTGATATACGTTATGCAAAAGTAGCACATGCATTAGGTTTACCTGCATCTTCAGCTGCTGAGGGAAAATGTGCATTAAAAACTTGGATTGAAATAATGAAGGAAAAAATGGGAATTCAAAAATCTCTTAAAGAATACGGAGTAGATTTTGAAGAATTTAGAAAACTTATTCCTGATATATTGATTGACATAAAAAAGGATATTTGTACAACATATAATCCTAACCAACTTTCTGATGAAGAATATATAAGATTACTATTAAAAGTATATTATGGTGAATAAATAAAAAAAACCTCTTTTGATATAAATATCAAAGGAGGTTTTTTAAGGAGAGTTTGAGAAAAAATTATTATTTTAAATTAAAAATTATATTTAAATCCTACAAAATAACTTCTTCTATTTCCAGCATAGTAAGAAAGAGTATCTTTACTTGTTCCAGCTTTTGCATAGTAGTACTCTTTATCAAATAGGTTATTAACCCCACCAAAAAGAGTAAGTCCATTTTCTAAAGTATAATTTACATTTAAGTTGATTTCACTATATCCACCTTGTTTACCAAGTTTGTTGTGGTAATCATATTGAGCATATGAACTTCCTCTGTAGAATAAAGTTGTATTGATATTTAAGTTATCAATAAGTTCATAATTAAACCCTATACTTGCCATAATATTAGGTAACCCAGGAACTTTTTTGCCATCATATTTACCACCATCAATTTCATGGTGTGTATAACTAAAGCTTTGTTTTAAAGTTAATTTATCAAAATATTGTTCTGTTGCAATTTCAACTCCTGTTCTTAATATTGGATCAGGGAAATTATAGTTGCTTGATTGCTCTCCACTTGCTTTAGTTAAATAGAAAATCTCCTTTTCAGTTTTACTATGGAAAATAGAACTTGAAAGATAGAAGTTATTCCAAAGTGTTTTTCCACCTAACTCTATTGTGTCTGAAGTTTGAATATCTAAGTTAGAGTGAATAGTGTTCCAACTTCCAGCCTCTCCAGCAGTAGGGGCTCTAAATGCTCTATTGTATGATAGGAATATAGAAGATGTATCATTTGCAAAGTATGTTCCTGTTAATTCATAAGCTTGAGCATTGAAAGTGTGATCAAAACTTTTTGATGGAGCATTTCTATTTTCTAAATCATATTCAATTCTTTGATGTCTAAATCCTTGAGTAAATTGGAAATCATCATATTTTAAATTGTTGATAACAAAACCACCAATAGATTTTCTATTAGTAAAAGTATTTGTTGTTTTAGAACCAGTACTTGTGTGGCTTTGAGATTGATAATCAGATTCTCCCTTAGAGAAGTCTCCTCCTATTACTAAGTATGATTTATCCCAGTAATTATACTTAATTTGTGGATTGATATAGTAAGTTTTTGTGTCTCTATCTGTGCTTGGAACTCTTTGTTTAATAGTAACTCCATTAACTTTTTTATCTTTTTCACTTGTAGATGAATACTTTCTATGTTTATAATCTCCATTTACCATAAATTCTAAATTATTAGTAAGTTTAGTATCATATTTTAATTTGAAAACATCTAAAGTTTCTTTTGCTTCAGTTGTAGAATTGCTTTTTCTTTTATCTTTTTTATCCACTGCACCAGAGAATTTAGAGTTTACTTCTCCATTGCTGTAACTTAAAGTTAAATTTCCATTATCAAATTTATATTTTGATTTAACCTCTACATATTCAGTATCTCTTTCAGAATGGTGTTTATATCCATCAGTTAATTTGTCTAAATAAGTAGCTTCAACAGCAAATCTATCAGTTATTTTAGAACCAAAATTAACTTTGTAGTTTCTTGTATAGTTTCCAGCATCAGCTCCTACTTGTCCATAATATTTTTTATTTTGAGCCTCTTTTGTTATTATGTTAATAACTCCAGCCACTGCTCCCTCTCCATAAAGAACATTTCCACCATTAGGAACAATCTCAATTCTTTCAACAGTGTCGATAGGAACTAAGTTTAAGTTAAAATCTCCAGTATCAGTTGTACTATTGATAGAGCTACCATCAACTAAAACTAAGATATTTTGTCCAGATTTTCCCGGAACTTGCCCTCTAAAAAGAATGTCAGTTTTAAAGTCTTGTCCTCCAGTACCACTTAGATACATTCCCGGAACAGCTCTAACAGCCTCTACTATATCTTGTGCTCCACTTTTTTCAATATCTTCAGCAGTGATAACGGTAACATTTTTAGGTGTTTCTAAAACACTCATTCCAAAGTTTTCAGTAGAAATAACAGTTTCATCAAGTTTTGTACTAGCCACAGTTGTAGTTTCTTTTGCTAAAGCAGATGTTGCTAAAATAGCAAAAAGTAAAAAAGATATTTTTTTCATCTTTTCCTCCTAAATGTTTTATATTAATTTTTTAATAAAAAAAACTTCTCCCAAAAAAAGAGAAGTATAAAAGAAAAAGATCTTTTATACTCCTCGTCCTCGCAAATTGTATAAATTATATATGGCAGGTCTCCTGACTTAGATTCATCTTACTTGCACCCTTCCCAGAAAAAATCCAGTGGCTATTGCGTTCATCATCATTACAGTGGCGGGACCGTACAGGATTCAAACCTGTTTCCCTTTTAATTTAAAATAAAACCATACATAAAGTTATTTGTTTGATTGCAAGGATATAATAGCATTATTATATTTCTTTTGTCAATAGAAAAAATATTAATATATAAAAAAATCATTGACATAATTGTTTAAAAAATGTATTATTCTTACTAAATTAGAATAGAAAATAATTCAAATAGGAGGAGAGATGAAAAAGATAGTCTATATTCTATTATCTTTAGTTTTTTTTACATTGAGTTTTGGAAGTGAAAATTTAGAGGAAGTGAGATATAAAAAAATTATTTCTATGTCTATGGCAGGAGATGAAATTTTATATGATTTAGTGCCACATGATAGAATTTTAGGAATGAGTGGACACAGCAATACAAGTGAGATGAAATCTGTATTAAATAAAAAATTGGATAAATTTAATAAGTTTGATAACAATGTGGAAAAAATAATTGAGGCTGAACCTGATATAGTTGTTGCTGGAGATTGGTTAAAGAGAGAGATTGTTTTGCAATTGGAAGATGCTGATATCAATGTTTATATTTATAAAACACCGAGATCTTTTGAGGAGATACAAGATTTAATTAGAGAGTTAGGAAGTGTTTTAGATTGTGAGGAAAAAAGCCAAGAGATAATTGATGATATGAATACTCGTCTTTTGAAAGTTCAAGAGAGAATAAAAGGGCTAAATAGAGAGACACCAAGAGTTTTAGAATATTCTTATTCAGAGAGTACAAATGGAAAGGGAAGTGTTTTTGGAGATATGCTCCAAAAAGTTTTTGCTGAAAATATTGCTAGTGAAAATGGAATCTATAGATCTGCAAAAATTTCAAAAGAAAAGGTAATTGAATTAGATCCAGAGATTATTATATCTCCAACTTGGGAAGATGTTGAGATAACAAAAAAGAATGACAATGTGGCTCTTGATTTTTTAACAAAAGATATCAGTTGTCAAGATATAAAAGCTGTAAAAGATAAAAAAGTCTATGTAATTCCCGGAAAATATATCTATATCTACTCTCAATATATCATTGAGGGGATAGAGGAATTAGCTGAATTAATATATCAATTTGAAGAAGAAAAATGATTTTCGAAGGAGTAGAGGATTTATGTTTAAAATAACTTTTATTACATCTCATTATGACAGTAGTTATATTTTAAAAAAAGTGTGTTATGAACTTGAAAAAGAGTATACTAGAGAGTTTAATTTTAGTTTTTTTAACTCAAAAGAAGTTGATGAATCATTGGAAAAATATGAAGAATTGGAAAAACAGTTAGAAACAACTTCCATTGTATTTTTGCTTTTACATGGTGGAGTGTCAAGTTTTAAAAATTTTGATAAGATAAAAAATAATTTTTGGAAGAAAGTTCCATTTTTTATAAATACTACAATTGGTGATGAAAATAGAGAGTATACAGAGCAAGGTGGAATACCTATTACAACTGTGCATAATATGACAAAATATTATACTTTAGGTGGAGAGAAAAATTATAAAAACCTTATCTTATACACAGCTTCACAATTTGGAGAAAAAAGCTATAAATATGAAAATTATCAATATGAGAGATGGGAAGGTATTTACTCTAAAGGAAATTTAGTAGAAAATGAGAGAGAGTTTATAGAGGAGATCTCTAAAAAAAATAATGTTATTACCATTCTTTTTCATGGAAAGGAGTGGAATAGCAAGAGAATAAAAGTTGTAGATAAATTTATAGAGGAGATAGAGAAAGAGGGGGGAACACCTTATGCTATCTTTACTAACTCTATTGAAAGACCTGAAATAAAATCTAAGGGAATAAAATGGGTAATAGAAAATTATTTAAAGCATAATGGAAAAGTTATCCCTAAGGTGATAATTAACTTATTAGCATATTCTCAAACAATATTTAGTACTCCTGGAGATGGGGATACAGTAGTTGAGAAAAGTATTTTCGAAGATTTACAAATACCTGTAATTCAGGGAATGAGTACTTATCAGAATAGAAAAACATGGGATGTTGATATAAGAGGACTAGATAGTGAAGCATTGACAACAGGGGTATATTATCCAGAATTTGATGGACAGATAATCTCTGTAACAGCTTGTACATATGAGATAGTAAAAGATGAGATAGGAGAGAAAAAGATATTTATTCCAATAGATGAACGTGTAAATAAGATTACAAGAATGGCAATAAATTGGCTTAAATTGGGAGCTAAGAAGAATGAGGAAAAGAAAATTGCTGTGATTTTTCATAATATGCCTCCAAGAAATGATATGATAGGGAGGGCATTTGGTTTAGATACTCCTGCATCAGTAAACAATATGATAAAACTTTTTAAAGAGATTGGAATAAAGCTTGATTATGATTTTAAAGATGGAAATGAGATAATAAATAGAATAATAGCTGGAGTTTCAAATGATAAAAAGTGGCTAAGTAGTGAAAAAGTTTTAGAAAGAGGTATTGATAAAATCTCTAAAGAAATATATATGGACTGGTTTGAGAAGCTAGATGAAAAAGTAAAAAAAGAGTTAGAGAAACAATGGGGAAAAGCTCCTGGAGAATTTATGATTTATGATGGATTTTTTCCAGTCCCGGGGATACTCAATGGAAATGTTTTTATAGGTTTACAACCTTCAAGAGGGATGGAGGAAAAAGCTGAGGAGGTGTACCATAGTACAGATTTTATTATTCCTCATCAATACTACTCTTTTTATAAGTGGATAAAGGAGATTTTTAAGGCAGATGTGATCTATCATGTAGGAACTCATGGAACATTGGAGTGGTTACCGGGAAAAGAGGTTGGTTTGAGCAGTAGTTGCTGTCCAGATTTTAATATTGATGATATCCCACATTTATATCCTTATTCAGTAAATATTTCTGGCGAGGGATTACAAGCAAAAAGAAGAAGCAATGCTGTTTTAATATCATATATGATACCAGCACTTACTTTATCTGGAGAATATGAGGAGATAGAGGAGTTAGATGATTTAATAAAACAGTATCATCAAGCTGAATTAAACAGAAGTTCAAAATTGGAAGATTTACAAGAGGATATTATAAAAAGGGTTTTCCAACACAATTACAATTTAGATATGAATATTAGTGAAAAAGAGATAAGAAATGATTATAATAGCTTTATAAATAAACTTCATTCATATGTTGAAGAATTGAAAAGTTCTGTAATAAAAGATGGGTTACACATTTTGGGAGAAGCCGCTTCTGGAGATAGATTGATATCTTTAATTCATACTCTTTTAAGAGTTGAAAATAGTGGAATGAAACCAGCAGATACCTTAGTTGGAAGAGCTTTAGGATATGATATTGAATATCTTAAAAATAATCCATATGAAAAAAAGCAGAATGGTAAAACAAACCTAATGATAGTAGATGATATTCAAAATTTAACTGAAAAAGTTATAGGTGAGATATTGGGAGAAAAGGATTATCAAGGGGTTATTAAGAGTTCTAAAGAGTATTCTATTTTAGATGAAAAATATATTTTAGAATTAGAAAAAAATGTTTTAGATATTGTTTTACCAAAGATTTTAGCAACAAAAAGAGAAAGCGAAAGTGTAATTAATGGAGCTAATGGAAAATTTATTTTACCTGGGCAATCAGGGTATCCAACAAGGGGAAATATAAATATACTTCCAACAGGAACAAATTTTTACTCAATAGATCCATATAAGATACCTTCAAGAGCCTCATGGAAAGTTGGAATAAAATTAGCAGAGAAGTTGCTTGAAAGATATGCTGAAGATGAGGGGACACTTCCTAAAAATATAGCTATGATTCTTTATAGTGGAGATACAATAAAAACCAATGGTGATGATATAGCAGAGGCACTATATTTAATGGGTGTTCGTCCAGTATGGCACAACAATGGAGATAGAGTTATTGGATTAGAGGCTATACCTTATGGAGAGCTTAAACGACCAAGAATCGATGTTACCCTTCGTATATCTGGGCTTTTTAGAGATACATTCCCAACTTTAATAAAATTATTAGAAGATGCTATGAACATTGTTTCACAGTTAGATGAAGATGATGAGATAAATTATATTAAAAAGAATTTAAAAGATGATATAGCAGAGCTTTTAAATCAAGGTTGTTCTTTAAATGAGGCAGAAAATATGGCAAAAATTAGGGTGTTTGGTTGCCCTCCGGGAACTTATGGAACAGGGGTAAGAACCTTGATAGAATCACAAAATTGGGAGACAAGAGAGGATTTAGGAAGAGCATATATAAATTGGAGCAGTCACGCTTATAGTAGCAGTTATCACGGGGAAAAGTTTGAAAATGCCTTTGTTAGTCGTTTAAAGAAAACAGATATTACAGTAAAAAATGAAGCCTCTGTTGAACTTGATATGCTTGAAAGTGATGATTATTATGCTTATCATGGAGGATTAACAGCAGCAGTAAAATATGCTAGTGGAAAAGATGCTAGATCTTATAGTGGAAATACAAGTGATATAAATAATGTTAAAATAAAAAGTTTAAAAGAGGAAACAGCAAGAATAATGAGATCTCGTATACTGAATCCCAAATGGTTTAAGGGACTTCAACGTCACGGATATAAAGGAGCTTTAGAGATTAGTGCTATGGTAGATGTTATTTTTGGTTGGGATTCTACTTCAGAGATTGTAGAGGATTGGATGTATGATAAGATCAGTGAAAAGTATGTAGAAAATAGAGAGAATAGAGAGTGGATAAAGGAAAATAACCCTCATGCTATGTTAAATATAACAGAGAGATTGTTAGAGGCAGAGAAACGTGGAATGTGGAATATATCTTCTGAAAAGTTAAAAGAGCTAAGAAAAATCTATCTTGAAATTGAAGGAGATGTGGAAGAAATTGAAGAATAGAGATAAATTATAAATAAACTATTGACTTTTTAGTTTAATTATAGTACTCTTAAATTAGAAATAAAACAAAAAATAATTAGGTGCATAAAGCTTAATAGAGGAAGTAGGGTGCGAATCCCTCACAGTGAAAACTGCTGTATGGTGGACGAAATCACGATAAACCACTGGGAAACTGGGAAGGTGTGAAAGTAGGATGAAGCTAAGTCAGAAGACTTACCAATTAATCATATAAATAATCATGTAAAATAGGATTTTTTCATTATTTGTAATTGGTGCTCTGGTTAGGTAAGATGTTTACCTAATCAGGGTTTTTTAATTTTGCTTAAAAAATATTAAAAATATATAAAAAATCTAGGAGGAATAATGAAAAAATACTTAATGCTAGCAGCTATATTAGCTGTTGGAACAACTGCAATGGCAGAAGAAAATTTAGCAAGTCAAAAATTAAAGGAGACAGTTATTACTACAACTGAAAGCTTTGGAACATCAGCACATGAAACAGCTAAAAACGTTTATGTAGTAACTGCTGAAGAGATTAAAGAAAAGGGAGCTTTAACTATTGATGAAGCTTTAAAAGGAGTACCGGGAGTAATTGTTAGAAAAATGGATGGAGCCTCTCCAAAAATAGATTTAAGAGGGTCAGGAGCAACTTCTAATTACAACACAGTAATTCTTTTAGATGGAATCCCTTTTAATAGTTTTAATGGAGCAGACATAACATCTATTCCAATAGGAGAAGTTGAAAAAATTGAAATTATCCAAGGTGGAGGAGCTGTAATGTATGGGGATGGTGCTATTGGAGGGGTTGTAAATATTATAACTAAAGCACCAGAAAATAAAGTAAATTATGGTAGTGTAGGTTTAGAAGCAGGTTCTTGGGAAACAACAAGAGCAAATTTAACTTATGGAACTAAAATTGGAGAAAAACTGTTAGTTAATACCTCTTATTCTGGATATTCAAGTATGGATTATAGAGATAGAAATCCTGAATATAAAAATGATGAAGATAGAAGAGAATCTATTTGGTTAAGAGGTAAATATCTATTAAAAGATGGAAATATAGAGTTAAGATATAATCATAATAAAACAAAAGATTATTATACTGGATATTTGGAAAAATCTCAATTTGAAGATAAACCTACTCAAATAGGTTCATATGGAGGACTTATTCATAGTATAACTGATATTTGGAATCTTTCATATAATAAAAAATTAACAGATAAATTAGATTTCTTAATTTATGGTGGATATTCAGAAGAGGAAAGTAAAAACCAAAATACTTTAACAAAAGAATATTTTATTAAACCACAAGTAAAATATAGTTATGGAGATAATAGTTATATTATCGTAGGTGGAGATTATAGAGATGGAAATAGAGAATTTAAAACACCAGTAACTGTAAATGGAAAGGTTCAAAAATCTCCAGATGATGAAAGAGAATCATATGCTGGATATATTATGAATAAAACTACATTTGGAAACTTAGAGTTTACTCAAGGATATAGAAGAGAAAGAGTAGAATATAAATATAGTTCTAAAATATATGGTGAGAATTGGCAATTAGTGGAAATAAAACCTATGGATGCTGATTATTCAAATAATGATAGCTATGAATTTGGAGTAAACTATCTATACTCTGATACAGGAAATCTCTACTTTAACTATACTAGAGCAATGAGAACTCCAACTATATCTGATGCTGGATATTGGTATGGAGATGTAAAAACTCAAAAAAATGATATTTATGAAATTGGAGTAAGAGATTACTATAAAAATACATCATTAGCAGCTTCAGTATTCTATATTGAATCAGATAATGAAATTTATTATGATAAAACTGATGCAAATAATGATAGAAATAGAAACTTTGATGGAAAAGTTGAAAGAACAGGAGCTCAATTATCTTTAGCACACTATTTTGATAAATTAACTTTAAGAGAAAATATTTCATATATTAAACCTGAGGTAACAAGTGGTAAGTATGATGGTAATACATTTGCAGGAGTTCCAGAATGGACATTAAACCTAGGAGCAACATATAGATTTAATGAAAAATTATATGTAAATACAGATATCTATTATCAAGCTGATGCTTATGCAGAAGATGATTTTGACAACTATTTTGGAAAAGATAATGATTATGTAACTGTAGATGCAAATATCTCTTATACTTTAGATAATGGATTAGAATTATATGGAGGAATAAGAAACTTATTTGATGAAGAGTATTGTAATACAATCACTTCAACAAGATCACCTTGGGATGCAGGTCCTAGAACACTATTCTACCCAGCAGATGGAAGAAGCTATTATGCAGGATTTAGATATAATTTCTAATAAAATTTAACAATAAAGCAGGTAGAAATTTCTCTGCCTGCTTTATTAAGTATAGTTAATTTTTTAATGTTTTAAGTGAGGCAAAAATTGAAAAAAACAGCTTATTTAATTGTTTTATTAATAGTATTTTTAACAAGTAGTATTTTTGGAAAAGAGATAACACCTAAAAAATATAAAAGAATAGTTTCATTGACTTTAAGTGGTGATGAAATGATATTAAGTTTAGTAAATTCAGATAGAATAGTTGGTTTAAGCGGAAAGATAAATGAAGACCCTGAAATATCATATGTTGTAGAAGAGGCTAAAAAGTTTCCAAAGGTAGAAAGCAATATAGAAAAGATGATTGAGTTAGATCCAGATCTTGTTATTACAGCAGATTGGATGAAAAAAGAGATATTGATGCAGATAGAAGAAACAGGAGCTAATGTCTACACATACAAAACTCCTAAAACTTTTGAAGAACAAAAACAGTTGATAAAAGAGTTGGCTAGTATAGTAGATGAAAGAGAAAATGGAGAAAAAATAGTCAATAATATGGAGCAAAGGCTTAGAGTTATTCAAAATAAAATAGAAAAAAATTATTGTGGGGAAAAATTAAAAATAATGTTTTATACACCTTTTGAAACAACAAGTGGAAAAAATACAACTTTTGATGATATGGTAAAACTTATTGGTGGAATAAATATAGCTGCCGAAAATGGAATTGAAAACTCTGAAAAGATTAATAAAGAAAAGGTAATAGAGTTAGATCCAGATATTATAATTATTCCAATATGGGATAAATATACAGATGGAGAGGAGTTTTTAGACTTTTTTATTAATGATATAAGCCTTCAAGATTTAAAAGCAGTGAAAAGCAAAAGGGTTATCCCTGTAAAATATAAGGTAACTGCTCCAACTTCACAATATATGATTGATGGAATAGAGGTATTAGCAAAAAAAATATATAACTTGGAGGAGAGATGATTTGAAAAAAGAAAAAATAGATTTTAATATATTTATGCTGTTGTTGTTGATAGCCATTATTCTATTTTCACTATTTTATGGGGCAGTAAAAGTGCCAATTCCAGAAGTTGTAAAGATACTTTTAAATAAAATAGGTGGAACAGATTTTCAAATAGCAAAGAAAAGTTATATTCCTATTGTATTTTATGTAAGATTTCCAAGGGTAATGACAGCAGTAATTGTAGGGGGAGCATTAGCTGTTTGTGGTTGTACAATGCAAAGCCTTTTAAAAAACCCCATAGCAGATTCTGGGATAATAGGTATCTCTAGTGGAGCAAGTTTAGGGGCAGTGCTGTCAATAGCTTTAGGGTTAAGTTCATTAAGTATTTTTGCAATGCCATTTTTTTCAATATGTTTTTCTCTTTTAGTATCTTCTATTGTATACAAGTTAGCATCTTTAAAAGGTAGAACAGACAATCTTTTGCTTATCTTATCAGGAATAGCAATAAGTAGTTTTGTAGGAGCTATCTCCTCTATGATTTTAACAAATCTTATGGAATCTCAAATAAAAGAGTATATATTTTGGGCAATAGGAAGTTTAAGTGGAAGAAGATGGGAGCACTTTCTTTTTGGGGTATTTCCAATTTTAATACTTACTTTTATTCTTTTTTACTATGGTAAAGAGTTGAATATACTTTTATTGGGAGATGAGGAGGCAAAATCTTTAGGAATAAATATTAGAAAAATAAGAAAGAAAATTTTAATAATTATAGCTATGCTTACGGCGATATCTGTATGTATAAGTGGAAATATAGGGTTTGTAGGGCTTATTGTTCCACATATGTTGAGAAAAATAATAGGAGCTGACAACAGAAAGTTATTGAAAGCATCTTTTCTAGCAGGGGCTTTTTTTCTAACATTTAGTGATTTGATCTCAAGAGTTGTTTTAGCTCCAAGTGAAGTAAGTGTAGGAATAATCACTTCATTAATTGGGGCACCTTACTTTATTTATTTAATTATAAAAATTAGAAAAGAGGGTAGGGGATTATAATGAATTTAAAAATAGATAATATCTGTTACTCTATAGGGGAAAGAGAGATTTTAAAGAATATATCTTTTCAATGTAAAGAGGAGGAGATTATAGGGATAATTGGTCCAAATGGATCAGGAAAAACAACACTATTAAAAACAATAAATGGTATAAATCAGATAAAATCTGGAAATATATTTTTTAATGAAAGAAATATAAGGGAGTATAAAGAGAAAGAGTTAGCACAAAATATCTCTTTTATGAATCAAAATACAAATTTAGGCTTTGATTTTCCTTGTGTAGATGTAGTTGTATTAGGAAGATATCCATATTTAGAGAGATTTCAAGAGTATGGTAAAAAAGATAGAGAGATTGCAGAGAGATATATGCAACTTACAGATACTTTAAAATTTAAGGATAAATCAATATTGGAATTGTCTGGTGGAGAGAGACAAAGGGTACTTTTTGCAAAGGTATTGACTCAAGAAAGTAAAGTGATGTTGTTAGATGAGCCTTCAGCAAGTATGGATATGATGTATGAAGATGAGCTTTTTAAAATTGTTAAAAAGATGCAAGAGGAGAAAAAGACTGTAATTGCAGTTATACATAATTTAAGAATAGCAATAAAATATTGTACAAGATTAATTTTATTGTCGAATGGGAAAATAGTAGCTGATGGAACACCAAAAGAGGTTATAACAGAGGAGAACTTAAATAAGGTTTATGGAATAAATGCCAAAATATATAAAAATCCAATAACAGGAGAGCTAGATTTTTGCATATTATAAGGGGGATCAATGTTGAAAATATTAGATACAGGGGACAAAGTATATCAATATAATAAAAGTGTAATTGTAAAATTTGTTGGAAAAAGAGGCGTTCTTAGTACAGGTATAATCAATGGAGGATATTCAGAAAATATAACAGCAATCTTTAATAATGATGCAAAAACTGCTCCGGGAATGGGGTGTCAGCTAAAAGCTCCTACATATAAAGAGCATATGGAGATAATAGCACAAGAATTAGGGCTTGATCCTAAGTATACAACTGGATTGGGAACTGCTGCAGATATGAAGAATATGAGTATAACTGTAGAGAAATATGAAGATCTTTCAGTTACAGCATTAATTACAGGTGGGATTGAAACCAATGGTGGACGTGTAGGAGATCCAGCCTCATATATAGAAAATAATGGGAAGATAGAACAAGTTAAACACGGGACAATAAATATAATGGTAGCAATAAATGGAAACCTATTGCCTCATACTTTAACTAGAGCTTTGATTACAATAACAGAGGCAAAAACTGCTGCTATTCAAGAGCTATTAGAGGGAAGTAAGTACTCTTCAGGGATAGCAACTGGATCAGGAACTGATGGGGTAATTGTTTATTGTAACTTAGAAAGTGAGAGAACTTATAAAGATGCAGGGAAACACTCTAAATTGGGAGAACTTATAGGAAAAGCAGTGAAAAAGGGAGTAAAAGAGGCTTTGGCAAAACAATCTGATCTTACTCCTCAAAGGCAAAAATCTATTTTTAGACGTGGAAGAAGATATGGAATAACAGCTGAAAAAGTTTGGGAAAAATATATAGAGTTCTACCCAGAAAAATCAAATAAAAAACTAGAGTATATGGAGTTTATAAAAAATATAGAAGTAGATGAGGAAATAGTGGCTTTAACTTCTCTATATATACACCTATTAGATCAATTAGATTGGGAACTTCTTTCAAGAGAGGTTGTTGAAAATAGTTGTGAAAAGCTAGGAGAGATAATATGTGAAAAACTTCAAATAGAAAATTTAACTATTGAAGATAAAGAGTATGTAAAAAATGATTTAGTAGGAAATTACATAATGATTCTTTTAAAATATATAAAGGAAAAGTGGGAGGAATAATGTTTAAAATTGTATTTATAACCTCAA
This sequence comes from Fusobacterium varium, assembly GCA_021531615.1. NCBI lineage: Bacteria > Fusobacteriati > Fusobacteriota > Fusobacteriia > Fusobacteriales > Fusobacteriaceae > Fusobacterium > Fusobacterium varium. Next base: position 25,877 of record JADYUE010000019.1, read on the forward strand.
TGTTTGATAATATGTACAGTTTAAATAAAGTTTGTAACAGTATAAAGAGCAGCTATCCAAACAAATTTGACTTTGAATTTTTTACAGCAACAGATATTGATTCTTCAAATAATATTTATAATAATCTTATAAATTCAATAGCAAAAAGTGATTTTATTTGTATGATGCTACATGGTGGAGTTTCAAATTTTAAAAGCTTTTTAAAGATGAAAAAAAGATTTGAAAAGATAAAGCCTTTCTTTATTCATTCAACAATAGAAGATGAAACAAGAGAGTTTACAAAAAATTCTGGAATCTCTCCTCTCCTTTATGATAAGCTTACACAATATTATCTTCTTGGAGGAGAAGAGAACTATAAAAATATGATTCTCTATATTGCAAATAGTATAGGAAAAACAGATTATAAAGTGGAAGATTGTATCTTTCCTAAATGGGAAGGGATATATTCAGATGGAAAGATTGTTGAAGATGTAGATAGCTTTATTGAAAAGATATCAAAAAAGAAGAATGTAATAGGTATACTTTTTCATGGTAGAGAGTGGCAAAGTAGAAAGATGGAGGTTATAGATAAATTTATAGAGGAGATAGAAAGAGAGGGAGGAACTCCATTTTCAGTATTTACAAACTCTGTTCCAGATATATCTATTAAAGCTAAGGGTACTAAGTGGGTATTGGATAACTATTTTAGTAAAAATGGGGAAACAATAGTAGATGTTGTGATTAACTTATTAGGTTACTCTCAAAGTATTTTTAATGAGCCGGGAGATGGAACAACAGTAGTTAATAAATCTATTTTTGAAGATTTAAAAGTACCAGTGATACAGGGAATGACAACTTATCAAGATAGAAAAACATGGGAAAATGATGTGAGGGGTTTAGATACAATGTCACTTACAACAGGGGTATATTATCCAGAGTTTGACGGACAGATAATCTCTGTAACCTGTTGTACCCATGAAACTATAAAAGATGAGTTTGGAGAGAAATATATCTTTCTTCCTATAGAGGAAAGAGTGAATAAAATAGCAAGAATGGCTATGGGGTGGTCAAAACTAGCTAATAAAAAAAATGGAGATAAGAAAGTTGCTATAATTTTTCATAATATGCCTCCAAGAAATGATATGATTGGTTGTGCTTTTGGGTTGGATACTCCTAATTCTGTATACAATATGGTAAATAAATTTAAAGAGTTGGGAATTAAAACTGAATATGATTTTGAAAATGGAAATGATATTATACAAAGGATTATAAAGGGAGTTTCTAATGATCAAAATTGGTTGACTCCTGAAAAAGTTTTGGAAAAAAGTATAGATACAATAGATAAAGATAGATATATGGGTTGGTTTAAAAAGTTAGATAAAAAGGCACAAGAGAAGTTGGAATCTCAATGGGGAGAGCCTCTAGGGGAGTTTATGGTATATGATAATCTGATTCCAGTTCCCGGGATTCTAAATGGAAATATATTTATAGGACTTCAACCTGCTAGAGGAATGATAGCAAAAGCTGAAGAGATGTACCACAATACAGATTTTATGATACCTCATCAATATTACTCTTTTTATAAATGGATAAAAGAGATATTTAAAGCAGATGTAATTTATCATGTGGGAACTCATGGGACATTGGAATGGTTGCCGGGGAAAGAGATTGGATTGAGCAGTAGTTGTACACCAGATTTTAATATTGATGATATCCCACACCTATATGATTATTCGATAAATGTAACAGGAGAGGGATTACAAGCTAAAAGAAGAAGTTATGCAGCTCTTATTTCATATATGATTCCAGCTCTTACACTGGCTGGAGAGTATGAGGATATAGAGGAGCTAGATGAGTTGATTAAACAATATTATCAGGCTGAAAATTCAAAGGACACTAAATTAGAAGTGCTAAAAGAGGATATTTTAGATAGGGTTTTTAAATATAACTATAATTTGGATATGAATATTGAAAAGGAAGATATTATAAGAGATTATAAGGTATTTATTAATAAACTTCACTCATATATAGAGGAGTTAAAAAGTTCTACAATTAAGGATGGATTGCACATTTTGGGAGAACCAGCTAAAGGAGAGAGATGTGCTACTCTAATTCAAGCTCTTATGAGGATAGATAATTGTGGAATGATGGGGATAGATAAAACTATTGGAAAAGCTTTAGGATATGAGATAGAGGAGTTAAAAAATAATCCTCATTTTTCTAATAATGGAAAAACTAATCTTATGATATTAGATGATATTAGAAATATTGGATTAAAAATAATAAAAGATATTGTTTTGGAGAATAAAGATGTTTTTGAGAAAGAGTATTTAGATTATGAGGTAAAGGAAAATAGATATCTTGTCACTTTAAGGAAAAATATTCTTGAAATAGTTTTACCCAAAATTAAAGATACAGTTAGAGAGATGGAGAGTACAGAAAAAGGGGTAAATGGAAAGTTTATATCTCCGGGGCAATCAGGGTGTCCCACTAGAGGAAATATAGATATCCTACCTACAGGAACTAACTTTTATGCAATAGATCCAAACAAGATACCGTCAAGAGCTGCTTGGAAAGTAGGAGTTCAACTGGGGGATAAATTGATTGAAAGGTATCTTCAAGATGAGGGAAAGATACCTAAAAATATAGCCCTGCTTATATATGGTGGAGAAACTATGAAAACCAATGGTGATGATATTGCAGAGGCTTTATATTTAATGGGAGTAAAACCTATTTGGCTTAACAATGGAGATAGGGTTATTGGTTTAGAGGTTATACCTTATGAGGAATTAAAAAGACCGAGAATAGATGTAACTTTAAGAATAACAGGGCTTTTTAGAGATACTTTTCCTATTCTTATAAAGCTGTTAGAAGAGGCTGTTAATTTAGTAACTCAATTAGATGAGCCAGAAGAGATCAATTATATTAAAAAGAATATCAATGAAGATATATCTCAACTACTAAAAGATGGGTATGATTTAAAAGAGGCAGAGGAGCTATCAAAAATGAGGGTTTTTGGTTGTCCACCGGGAACTTATGGAGCAGGAGTTGGAGTTTTAATCAATTCTAAGCAATGGGAAACAAGAGAGGATTTAGGTAGAGCCTATGTAAATTGGAGTTCACATGCTTATGGAAGTAACTATCATGGGAAAAAAGTAGAGAATATTTTTATGACTAGAATGAAAAAAGCAGATGTAACTGTAAAAAATGAGTGCTCTGTGGAGATTGATATGCTTGAAAGTGATGATTATTATACTTATCATGGGGGATTAGTAGCAGCAGTAAAATATGCTAGTGGAAAAGATCCACGTTCATATAGCACAGATACAAGCGATCCTGAATTAACTAAAATAAAGAGTCTAAAAGAAGAAACAGCTAGAGTTATGAGATCTCGTATATTGAACCCAAAATGGTTTGAAGGGCTAAAAAGGCATGGATATAAGGGGGCTCAAGAGGTAAGTTTTATGGTAGATATTTTCTTTGGTTGGGATGCAACTTCGGAAATTGCAGAAGATTGGATGTACAATAAGATAACAGAGAAATATATTGAAAACAAAGAGAATAGAGAGTGGCTAAAGGAGAATAATCCTCATGCTGTAATGAATATAGCAGAGAGACTTTTAGAGGCTGAACAAAGAAAGATGTGGAATGCTCCTTCAGAAAAACTTCAAAGTTTAAGAAAGATTTATTTAAATATTGAAGGAGATCTTGAAGAGTATGAAGAGTAAGTTTAATATAAAATATTTAGTTCTTTGGTTGGCTGACAGTTGTAATCTAAATTGTAAATATTGTTATGCTCGTCCTAAATTTAATAATGGATATATGTCTTTTGAGACAGCTAAAAAAGTTATTGATCTTTGTGAAAATAAAGATTTTACTTTGATTTTAGCAGGTGGAGAGCCTCTTTTAAATTTTCAAGTAATAGAAAAAATTTACTCATATTTAGAGGAGAATGGCTATAATTGTAAAATAGGACTCCAAAGTAATGGAACTTTGATAACAGAAGAGATAGCTGAAAAACTATCAAAAATGAGAATAAATATTGGAATAAGCTTTGATGGAACAATAAAGATAAATGAGGAGCTTAGAGGGAAAACTAAAAGAACTTTAGAAGGAATAAATCTTTTAAGGGAAAAAAATAGAAATATCAATCTAAATTGTGTAGTTAGCAATAAAAATATTGATAAGTTAGATAAGTTGGTAGAGATGGCATATTATTTAGGAAATATACAGGGGATTGGGCTTGATTTATTGAGAGTTACAGGAAATTGTCTAGAAAATCAAGATTTTACTCCTCCTAAAGATGAGGATATATATATCAATTTGAAAAAAGCTTATGAAAAAATAGAAATTTTAAAAGAGTTAACAGGGAAAAAGATAGTGATAAGAGAGATAGAAGAGGCAAGAATAAGGACAACTACAAGGTGTAGTAGTGAAAATTATTGTTATTCATCTTTGGGACAAGCAATGGTTGTAACTCCAGAAGGAGATGCCTACCCTTGTAGCTCTCTTGTAGGGAATAAAGATTATTATATGGGAAATATAGATGGAGAAATAGAGATAAAAAAACTTTCTTCTGGAAAATATGAGAGGTGTAATTTTTGTGAATATAGAGATATTTGCAAAGGATGTTGCCCTTCAAGAATGATTTTTAATACTTCTTATGGGTTAGAGGATAAAGATTGTGTTTTACGGAAAGCAGTATTTAAAATATTAAAAGATAAGGCAGGTAAGATTAATGAGTAGTAGAGATTATTTATACCCATTTACAGCAATAGTGGGACAGGAAAAAATGAAAGAGGCATTGATATTAAATATAATAAATCCAAGTCTTGGAGGAGTTCTTATAAGGGGAGAAAAGGGAACTGCAAAATCAACTTTAGTAAGGGGATTAGCAAACCTCTTAGCAGAGAGAGAGGAAAACTTGTGTGAATTTCATTGTGATCCCAATAAAACAGAGGAGTTTTGTGATAAATGCTTAGAAAAATATAATTCTGGGGAAGAGATAAAAAAAACTTTAGGAAAAATGAGGGTTATAAATCTTCCTATAAGTGCTACTGAAGATAGAGTAGTCGGAACTTTAGATATAGAATATGCTATTAAAACAGGAGAGAAAAAATTTGAAAAGGGGATTCTTGCTCAAAGTAATAGAAATATCTTATATGTAGATGAGATCAATCTATTAGATGATCATATAGTTGATGTGCTTTTAGATTCTGCAGCAATGGGGGTAAATAGTATAGAGAGAGAGGGAATCTCTTTTAGTCACCCTGCTAAATTTGTGTTGGTAGGAACAATGAATCCAGAAGAGGGAGATCTAAGACCACAATTATTAGATAGATTTGGTTTAGTAGTAGATGTAATAGGTGAGAGAGAACCTAGTAAAAGAGTGGAAGTTGTAAAAAGAAGAATAGAGTTCGAAAATAACCCTAAGAATTTTATAAAAAAATATGAAGAGGAAGAGAGAGCTTTAAAAGAGAAGATTGAGAGAAGTAAAAGTATTTTAAATAGTGTAAATTGTAGTGATGAGATGTATGAGATAGCTGCTAAAATATCTATTGCATTAAATGTTGATGGACATAGAGCTGATATAAGTGTTATAAAAACAGCAATAACAATAGCTGCATATGAGGGAAGAGAAGATGTATTGAGAGAGGATATGTTGAGAGCAGCAGTATTGGCACTTCCTCATAGAATGAGAAAAACTCCTTTTGAAGATGGTATTTTAGAAGAAAGTAAAATAGAGAAACTAATCGAAAGTTTATAAGGAGGAAAAGATGATATTTCCTTTTGTAGCAGTAGAGGGGCAAGAGAAAATAAAAAAGGCTCTTCTTTTAAATATAATAAATCCTAAAATTGGTGGAGTACTGATAAATGGAGAAAAAGGAACTGCAAAATCAACATTAGTAAGAGGTATTGGTGAAGTTTTTCCAGAGATAAAAATAGTAAATCTTCCTTTAAATATAACAGAGGATAATCTATTGGGAAGTTTAGATATAGAAAAAACATTGAAAACTGGAAAAAAAGTTTTTCAAGATGGACTTTTAAAAAAATGTCACAATAATATTCTATATATAGATGAAGTTAATCTATTGGGAGATAGTATTATAAGCAACATTTTAGAAGTAGCCTCTAGAGAGATAAATTATATTGAAAGAGAGGGTATAAGCATCTCACACCAATGTAAATTTGTTTTGATAGGTACAATGAATCCAGAAGAGGGAGGGTTGCGTCCTCAACTTTTAGATAAATTTGGGCTTTATGTAAATGTAGAGGGTAGTGACAATATACTAGAAAGAGTAAAAATAATTAAAAAAAGATTGGAGTTTGAAGACAATCCTAGAAAATTTTGTGAAAAATATAAAGAAGATAATGAGGCACTAAGAGAGAAAATTTTTAGAGCTAAAGAGAGATTATGTGAGATAAAAGCTAGTGAGCAGATAATTAATATAGCTATAAAAATAGTAGAAGAAGCTAATACTACTGGGAATAGAGCTGAAATAATATTGATAGAAACAGCAAAGGGGTTAGCTGCTTTAGATGGAAGAAAATATCTGAATATAAGTGATTTAAAAGAGGCTGCTGAATTTGTTCTTCCACATAGGACAAATCAAAAAAATCAATCTGTTAGCAAAGATGATAGTGAGAATATGGAGAATAAAAATTCAGAGGAGCAAGAAAACAGTGGAAACAATAATGAACTAGCAGATAGAGATCAAAAAAATCAAGAAAAAGAGGAAAATAACCAAGAGGAAAATTGTAATACTGATGATAAATCAGAGATTGAAGAAGATGAGAATATAGAAAATTCTCAAGAGAAAAAGGAAAATAGTTCAGAATTAGAGGAAGAGTTTAAAATTGGGGATATTTTCAAAGTAAAAGATATTTTTCTTGATAGTGTAAGGGACAATAAAAAAAGAAATGGAACAGGAAAGAGATGTAAGACTAAAAGTGGATCTCTTCAAGGGAAATATGTAAAGAGTATTATTCCTAAGGGAAAAATAATTGATTTTGCTTTTGATGCAACTATTAGAGCAGCTGCTCCATATCAAAAAAAATCTGATATTAATGGATTGAAAATAAAAATAAGAAAAGAGGATATCAGAGTAAAAGTTAGGGAGAGAAGGACAGGAACAAGTATATTATTTGTAGTTGATTCTAGTGGCTCTATGGGGGTAAAAAAGAGAATGGAAGCAGTGAAAGGGGCGATTATGTCACTTTTAAAAGATGCCTATGAAAAAAGAGATCGTGTTGGATTAGTAGCTTTTAGAAAAGATTGTGCTGAAGAATTGTTGCCTATTACTAGAAGTATTGATCTTGCTCAAAAGAAACTGGAGAAACTAACAACTGGTGGGAAAACTCCATTGGCAGCAGGAATAGAGAGAGCATATAATATTATAAAAAAAGAGTTGAAAAAAGATGAAAAGGTAGTTCCATTAATTCTCTTCCTTTCTGATGGTAAAGCTAATTATTCTATTTCAGGAAAGGATCCAATAAAAGAGAGTTTAGAATTAGCTCAGAAGATAAAAAAAGAGAATATTAGAACAATTGTAATCGATACAGAAGAGGGATTTATAAAGCTGGAGATGGCGAAAACTTTAAGTGAGGCATTAGGTGCAGAGTACTATAAACTTGAAAATTTAAAAAGTGAAGATATGCTTAAATTAATAAAAAATAGTATATAAAGAAGGAAAAGTATGTATAAACTATTAAATAGAACAGATTTTATCAATATGGAAAATATAAGAGAGGATTTAGAATATTATATAAAAAAATATAATTTTGATGGGATTGAGCTAATAAAATTTAATGAATCTGACAATACTTCAGTAAAAGAGTATATTAAAGGATATCATATGAGATTTTTCCCATCATGGTTTGAACTATATACAGGAAATATATCTGCTTTGTATGAGGAGTTAAAAGATAAAAAATATTTTAAATCTCTATGTGGTGGAGAGAAAAGCAAAGAGGAGTTAATAGATTATTATAAAAAAGAGCTGGAAATAGCAAAGGAATTAGAGGTGGAATATGTTGTTTTTCATGCTTGTAATTCTAAAGTTACTGAAAGTTTAACTTATAATTTTAAATACTCAGATAAAGAGATATTAGATGGGGTTATATCATTAATTAATGAAGTTTTTGATAATGAAAAATATAATTTTAAACTGTTATTTGAAAATCTTTGGTGGCCAGGGTTAAAACTTTTGAATAAGGAAGAGGTAGAGTATCTTTTTTCAAAAATTAAATATAAAAATATTGGGCTTATGCTTGATACAGGACATATGATAAATAGTAATTATTATTTGAAAAGCTCAAAAGAGGCAGTGGAGTATATAAAAAGGAATATTGATAATTTAGGGGAGTATAAAAACTATATCTATGGTATGCACCTTAATTACTCTTTATCAGGGGAATATGTAAGAAAGAGTATTGAAGAGAATAGAGATAAAAAAATAGATATAGAGGATTTGATGAAAAGAATATATATACATATTAACTCTATTGATTATCACGATCCCTTTGAAGATGAGGGGATAGTGAATATTATAAAATCACTTCCAATAAAGTACCTAGTTTATGAATCGATTGCTAAGAGTGATGAAGAGTTAGAAGATAAAATACTACGTCAAGATAGGGTTTTAAAAAAATTTAAAATCTTTTAATAAAATAAATGGAGGTAAAAAATGAGAAAAGTAGTGGCATTTCCTACAAGAGATGGAGAAAATTTAGAAAAACATTTTGGGCATAGTGATAAGTTTGTTTTATACACTATTGAGAATGGAGAGATTAAATCAAAGGAGATATTAGATGCTCCTGAACCAGCTCATGGAGCAGCAGCAAAATTTTTAAAAGAAAAAGGTGTTGATGTTGTAGTTACAGGACATATTGGATCAACTGTTTTTGATGCAGTAAAAGCTAATGGTGGGGAGTTTATATTGGGAATAGAAGGGAAAATAGAGGAGTTAATAAAGAAATTTTTAAATAATACTCTTACTTGCAAGGGAAAAGAGTATGTCCATGTGTATACAACACATTGTCACAAATAAGAAATAATTTAATTATTTTATAAGAATAAATAAAGTTTATAAAATCCTTAGGTGAAATTAATAAAATTGAAATTATTAAAAATAAAGTCAATTTTTAGAATAAACCTTGGGATTTTTATTAAACAATATTTGAGTACTTATAGTTCATAAGTCCGATAATATATTTATAAAAACAAACATTATAAAATATATCTTATTGACTTTTCAAAACAGATAATATACAATTATCTTGTAAACAAACAGACAATAGGTGCTTATATAAGCTTAATAGAGGAAGAGGAGTGAAAATCTCCCACAGTGAAAACTGCTGTAAGGTGGACGAAATCACAATAATGTCACTGGGAAACTGGGAAGGCGTGAGAGTAGGATGAAACCAAGTCAGAAGACTTACCAAATCATAATTAAGATATTTTTATCTTTTTTGTTTGATTAACAGTAAGTAGAGACTCTATTTACTGTTTTTTTATTAAATAATCCTAAAAATTTTCGGAGGTTAATATGAAAAAAATTTTTAAAGCAGTAGGAATATTATGTTTTAGTGTTATTTTAAGTTCTTTACTTTATGCGAATGAAACAGAAGTAATTGACTTAGCAGGAAGAAAAGTTACTATACCCAAAGAATCAAAAAAGGTTCTTGCTTTGACAGGACCATCTTTTGAAAAAATTCTTATGTTAGGCGAAACAGAGAAAATTGTTGGAGTTGCTCCATCAGCTGTAAATAATTGGTCTAAAATAGTTAGTCCTAATATAAAAAATATTCCAATTATAAAAAATCCAAAAACTCCTAATGTTGAAGAACTAATGAGTTTAGGAGCTGAATATGCTTTCTATTGGAATCTTCCTGAATCTATAGATAAATTAAAACAAGTAGGAATAGAAGCGATAGTAACTCAATTTCCTAGTAACGATAATCCAAAGACTATAGAAGAATTTATAAAATTCCAAAAAGATGAAGTTAGAGTGACAGCTCAAGCTTTAGGTGGAGAAGCTCTTGAAAAAGAAAAATTATGGAATAAATATTTTGATAGTAAAGTAGATATGATTTTAAGTAGAACTAAAAACTTAAAACCTGAAGAAATTCCAAATGTTTATTATGCTCGTTCTGACGAAGGACTTGTTTGTTTTTCTAAAAATTCTTATCCTCAATTTCTTGTAGAAATAGCGGGAGGAAATTACTTAGCAAAAGATACTTTAAAAGAAATGAATGATACTGTTACTATTGAAAAAATAATATCTTGGAATCCAGATGTTATATTTACAGGAAGATTAAAAAGTACAGGAATAATTACAGATAATCCTAGTTGGTCAGGACTAAAAGCTGTACAAAATAATAGAGTTTACTTATGTCCTACAGGAATAAAAGATTGGGATTATAGCAGTGAAAATATATTACTTTTACAATATATAGCAAAAATGCTTCATCCTGAATTATTTAAAGATATAGATATGAAAAAAGAAATTAAATATTACTATAATACTTTCTATGGATATGATATTTCGGATGAAAATATAGAAAATATTTTAAATCATAAAGATCCATCAGGAAAATAAAATGAATAGAAATAAAATTAGATTTTTAATATGTTTTACAGGAATTTTAACAGTTATAATATTTTGCTTAGGCATGACAGTAGGGAGATTCTATATTCCAATTACTACATTTATAAAAATATTTTTTTCAAAAATTTTTAATATAGAAACAACTTGGACAAAGAATATGGAAAATGTTATTTGGACAGTTAGATTCCCTAGACTTTTAGGAGCAATTTTAATAGGAGGCGGACTATCATTAGCTGGAACAACTTATCAAGGAATATTTAAAAATCCTTTAGTTTCTCCAGATTTATTAGGAGTTTCAGCTGGAGCTTGTGTTGGAGCCTCAATTGGTATTATTTTAGAGACATCATATATTTTAATACAACTTTTTGCATTTGTAGGAGGAATATTAGCAGTAATTTTAACGACTATTATTCCAAAATTATTTAAAAATCATTCAAATTTAATTTTAGTTCTTTCTGGAATTATCATTGGAGGATTTTTTTCTTCAATACAAGGGCTTCTTAAATATATCGCTGATCCTGAGACTCAACTAGCTACTATTACTTATTGGACAATGGGAAGCCTTGCAAAAATTAATATGAAAGATATTTGTTTTGTAGCACCAGCTATAATTATAGCTGGATTACTTCTTATTTTTCTTAGGTGGAGAATAAATATTCTATCTTTAGGAGAAAAAGAAGCTAAATCTTTAGGAATAAATGTTGAGCAATTAAGAGGAGTAGCTATAATTTGTTCTACAATTTTAACAGCTTCATCTATATGTTTAGCAGGAACTATAGGGTGGATAGGGCTAGTAATTCCTCATTTAGGAAGATTGCTAGTAGGATCTGACAATAGATATCTTATACCTATTAGTACTTTTTTAGGAGCAAGTTTCCTTATAGTAGTAGATACATTAGCTAGAAATATAAATGGTTCCGAAATACCTATTAGCCTTTTAACAGGTTTTATTGGAACTCCTTTGTACACATGGCTTCTAATTAAGCAACATACAAAAATATAGCGAGGAAATTATGGATAAAATATTAGAAGTAGAGAATATTAGTTATTCCTATGACAATGATAAAAATATATTTAGTGATCTTTCTTTTTCTTTAAATAAAGGAGAAATTTTTAGTATTTTAGGAGTTAATGGTGCTGGAAAATCTACTCTTTTAAATTGTTTGACAAATTTAGAAAAAGTAAAATCTGGTGAAATAAAAATTAATGGGAAAAATATTTATAATATGTCCAGAAATGAATTTTCTAAAATAGTAGGTTATGTTCCTCAAATACATACAGCAACATATTCTTATGAGGTATTAGATTTTATTTTAATGGGAAGAAGTCCTCATATAGGTATTTTTAACAGTCCTAAAAAGAAAGATTATGAAATAGCTATAGAGGTTATAAATAAATTAAATTTGATACATCTTATGGATAAAAAAATAACTACATTAAGTGGTGGAGAATTTCAACAAATATTAATAGCTAGAGTTTTAGTTCAACAACCACAAATAATAATTCTTGATGAGCCTACTAATCACTTAGATTACGGAAATCAAATTAGGGTCTTAAGAATGATAAAATCTTTAGCCAAAGATGGATATTCAATAATATTTACAACTCATACTCCAGAACATGCTTTAATGTTAAATGAAAAATCAGGAATATTGAGTAAAAATGGAAAATTTATCATAGGAAATACATGTGATATTTTAACTGAAAATAATCTCAAAGATATTTATAAGATTGATTTGCATCTTTTTTATGAGGAAAAATTTAATCGAAAACTTTGTGTCCCAGAGTTTTAAAAGTTACAATTATTGCACTTCTTAAAAAGAAGTGCAATTTTAAATTTTTCAATTTTAGGTGAAAAAATGATAATATATTTTAACTTATCTTATTATATAAACAAAAAATGTTTATCTTTTATAAAAATAAAGAATAAGGAGACAATTATGTTATTATATTTTGAATTGGAGGATTTTGTTCTTTCAAAGAAATAATTTTTAAGTGTAATGGAAAAGAGTAGGCTTAAAAATAAACCTACTCTTTTTTATTACCAACTATTTATTTACAGCCTCAGATAATGCTTTTCCTGGTTTGAATTTAACTACTTTTTTAGCTTCGATAGTCATTTCTTCTCCAGTTTGAGGATTTCTACCAGTTCTAGCAGCTCTTTCAGCAACTTCAAATTTTCCAAATCCTATAAAAGTAATATCTTCACCTTTTACTAATCCTTCTTCTAAAGCAGCAAGGAATGCATTAGCTTTTCTTTCAGCTTCAGCTTTAGTTTCGAATGCACCTTTCTCAAAATATAAATCAATAAACTCTTTTTTAGTCATTTCAAATTCCTCCTTAACCAATCATTATATTGGTTATAACATAATTTTATCTAAAATACAAATATTAATTAATTTTATTTTTAAATAAAAAATAAGATTGTTTAAAATTTGTTAATATTCTAAACTTTTAATTTTAACAAACTTTTTGTAAAATGCCATACCTACAAAGATGATCTCTTTTATTCCTCTATCTTGTAGAGATACATAATATTTTTTATCTTTTATTTGTTCTAAAGCTTCTTCTGCTTTTTTTTCAAGATTTTCTTCACTATCAGCAACTTTAAATTCTAAAATAAATCCTCTCATATTTTTATTTAATGGTTCAATTTCTATATCATATCTTCCAAGTCCACTTTCTCCATTAGAATTTATATGATATCTTCCTTCAAGATGAATCATCAGACCTAAGATAAAATTATGGTACACTTTCTCTATATTTGAAATATCATAAAAGCTCATATATTTTAAAAGTATCTCTTGAAGTTCTATTTCAAATTTATCAATATTGTTATCTAAAAGATTTTTTATTAATCTTTTAAAAGTTAGATTTGTTCCAAATGAAATCTCTATAAAACTATCTTTAAAAAATTTTTTTACCTCATTATTTGGAATTTTTATACTATAAATATCATCTTCTATTTTCTTATCAATAGTTAAGTATCCAGAAAATAGCAACAGCTCCCATAAGTCATGAGCCTCTAAAACCTCTTGAAGTGTTGATTTTCCTGTAATCTCTTCTTCCACTTCTTTTCCGAATAGCAGATTATTTAGTTTATTAAAAGTTTCTCTATCAGCTGATTTAAGTATATCTTTTATAAGATAATTTTCTGATGTATCTATCCAATAACTTTTAAATTCCCTTTCTGATAAAAAATTTAAAATACTCCAAGGGTTATATACTTTTGTATCTCCAAATCTATATCCATTATACC
>JADYUE010000020.1 GCA_021531615.1 Fusobacterium varium
TTGAAAAAAAGTAAAAAAGGTGTTAATACATTTAAGTACCAACACCAAAAATTATACACCCTTTTTTCTCCCAATATGCTCTAATTTTTTGTTTTCAAGTATCTATCCATCAAGCAACCACCAACTAAATATTTTGGTGTTACACACATTTTGCATCTTTTACACTTGTTAGGGTTTATATGATACTCATCATATTTTATTGTAATAGCTCCAAATTTACACAACGACTCACATTTTAAACATTTTCTACAAGCATTGTATTTTTTAATTTGATAAGCTATCATTCTTTGAAGATCATCATGTTTCTCTACATTCATTGTTTTAATCTTTACAGAATACTCATATCCCTCTTGAACAAATGGTTGTATAGATATAATAGGTATATTTGTTTTTATATCTACTATAACTCTTTCTTTAACTAATTTTCTTCCTAACTCTGGAGCATATCTTCCAAAAGGTAAAAATAGCTCATAAAACCATTCATCTATACTTTTATTCAATTGGTAAATTTTTGCATGATCTTCAGCAGTACAATTTGCAAATTTGATTTTTACATCTTCAGCAGATTCTAAACCATTTCCCCCTTGTCTAGCTTTCCATTTTCCACTACTTACATAGATTTCAGGATCAGGTTTTCCTATCTTTTTAGCAAAGGAGATTAGAAACTCTTGCCATTTTTTACTCTTTTCAGGCATATAGATACTTGATAAAAATTGAGCTCTCTCATTGTTATTAGGGCAACACCAACAACCTACCCTGTCATATCCCAATCTATAAGCATCGTTAAAATCTATCTTTTCTCCTAAGATATATAGCCATATATCAATATCTTTCCAATAGAAGATAGGAGAGGCAACAGTTTGTTTATTTATCTTTATAGCATCAGCACTATTTTCCACCCTGTTATATTTACTTCTACTTACAGATTCACACTTTCTTATTCCATAAAATGTCAATACCTGTTTATCTTTATAGAGATTATTTAAAACTCTTGTAATAGGTCCTGTTTTAAACATAGAACAACACCATCTCAACATTCTTGCTGGTGGTCCAATATCCTCACAAACTTTGTAGAAGTCTTGTTCTTTGTTCTTAGCTACTTTAAATATAGCTTTTCTATTTTCCTCTCTAAATCTCTTTACATACTCCATTGTCATAGGAAACTCAAGGGTAGTATCTCCAAATATATGTACTAAACTAGGCTCACTTAAAGCTCTTACTGCTAAATCAGCTGAAACTGTTGAGTCTTTTCCACCAGAGAATGAAAGTATTATATTTTCTAGAGGGTAATCTTTACTTGTTTCTTTTATAAATTCACAGGCCTCTGTATATAGATAGTTAGCTCTATTTCTATTGGCAACTATAAATTTCTCAATATATTTATTAAAAAATTCATTTTTATTTAAAAAAGCGAACTTTTCCAATTGTAATATTATCTCATCTGGAGTATATTTTTTATAGTGTTTTGAAGTTATAGAAAATATCTCTCCATTTACATAGTATCTATTATTTGATGCCCAAACACTTTTCTCTAAAAATTCAAGAGGTTTACTTAATAAAATCTCTATTAACAATCTCTCTTCTGGAAAAACAGGACGAATATCAGTAGTTAAATATTTAATATTTGATTCACAACAAGGACAGGTTAAATCCTCTCCTTGTTTTTTTATTATAGGAATATTGCAATTTTCACACCAATATATTAAATCTTCATCTGTTGTCATTACTTTTTCATTCATATTACAACTCCTTTTCTCCTTGTGCAATTTTGAAATCATCTAAAGTTGTAGCAGAATGTTTTAAATAGAATTTTCCACCATTATTGACAATCTCTATATCCTCACCAGATATATTCAGATCTATTTTTTTACTATTTCTAATCAATTCAATTTTACTTTCTAAAGCATCTAAATATGTTAAAGGTTTCATTTTAAAAAGATTTTCTTTAGCTGTTAATATATCCATTTTCTCTCTCCTTATCATACTTTTATTTAAACAAGTAAAGTTTCTATTTTGTAATAGAAGATTCGCTTTTTTAAATAAAAACGTACTCTTTAATCTAAAAATTTTTTAATACTATATTAAACCATTTTTCATTTTTTCTATCTGCTCTTACATCTTCAGTTATAAACCATTGTAAAATTTTATTTTCAAACTCTTTTTCTAATTTTATAAATTTCTCATATGTAAAACAAGTGAATTTTCTTCCATCTTTCTCATAGTTCTTATCTCCATATTTAAAAGAGATATAAACTATCCCATCTCTTTTTAAACTTTTAAATATCTTTCTTAAAGTTTCTATTATCTCATCCTCATCTAAATGTAATAGTGATGCACATGCCCAAATTCCAATAAACTCATTTTGATAGTGTAAATTTCTCATATCTTGAATAATCACTTTTTGCCCAATATACTCACTAGCCCTCTTCCCAAGCTCCTCTGATATATCCATAGCCACCACTTCAAAACCATTTTCTAAAAAGTATTTTGAATCTCTTCCACTCCCACAACCTAAATCTAAGATTTTTCCTTTATTACATGGAAGATTTTTTAAAAATATATCATATAGTTCACTCATATCGGCTTTTACTGTTTGATTAAAAAACTCTTGAGCATTTTTGTTGTAATAATCTTTTGTCATCACTCCTCCATATACTTTCTTCTAAAATAGTTAACAACCCTATAATCTATTCTCTCTTTTATCTCCTCAAGAAGATAACTACTACTTTTAATCTCGTCATATAGTAGAGAGTTTAAAATAAATCGTTTATTTTCATAAGTAAAAAACTCTATATTTTTTCCCTTTTCAGTAAGATATTTTATAGGATTGTCCTCTGCTAATTTCTGATATTTTTTATCATCAAGATCTGAATGTTTTTTATTATTAAGATCTTTTTTATGTACCTCATCTAAATAGAAGTTTTTAAAATACTCTCCTATCACCTTTAAATCAACCTCTTTCTTAAGATTATCAAACAGAGAAAGGAGCAAAGGCATTTTATAGGATTTTGTCATAGATGTTGTTTCTAAAAATTTTAAAAAGCTAATTGTATTTTCCGAGTACCCTTTTTGCTCATCACTTAAAATTTCCATCTCTTTTTGGAAATTATACCAACTTTTAAAAGTTTTCAAGTACATATGGACTGGAATTTCTCCATAAGTATACACTTCCATAATTGTAGGGATCTTTTCTAATTTTTCTATTAACTTTTTATAATCCTCTTTTATTAACTCTTCCTGTCTAAGATTTTTTCTCTTTAACTTTTCAAAATACTCAATAAGTTTAAAATCAAACTCTGCACTACAACCAGTAGGAAGTAAAAAATCTTTATCAGTAGTATTTATAACTCCTTTGTTTTTAGTGTAGTTCCCAGTAAGAAAAAGTGGCTTTAATTCAGCTCCCTTATAATTTCCTACAAAATCTAAAACCCTCAACTTATCCTTACCTTCATATTTTCTTAACCCTCTACCTAACTGTTGAATAAAAATAGTATATGATTGTGTAGGTCTTAAAAATAGCAGGGTATCAATACAAGGGATATCAACCCCTTCATTAAATATATCAACTGTAAAAATTATATCTATCTCTCTATTTTTAAACTTATTAATTATCTCCTGCCTTTTGGCTATTGAGGTTTCTCCTATTATAACATCATTAGCTATACCCTTTTTCCTAAAAAAATTACCTAATTCTATACAATGCTTTACACTGGCACAGAACCCAATAGTATGTTTTTTTCTAAACTCCATATATTTTTCATATACAAGTTGATGTCTTTTCTCTACAATCAAAGCATTTTCTAAAGAGGTAATATCATATTTTCCACTTCTCCAAGGTATAGGCTCATAATCTGTGTCGTCATAAATTCCAAAATATTCAAAGGGAGCTAACCAACCATTATTTATACCAACAGTGAAATCACATTGATATGCAATATTATAATCACATAGTTTATATACATCTCCATTATCTCCTCTATCTGGAGTGGCAGTTAATCCCAATAGAAATTTAGGCTTAAAATAGTTAAGAACCTTTAGATAACTTTTTGAACTACTATGATGAAACTCATCTATAATGATGTAATCAAAAATTTCCTTTGAAAAATAGTTTTCATTTAAGTAATCATCTTTGCTCAATGTAGAGATACTAGCAAAAACTATATCTGAATCTTTATCCTTTTCAATTCCTGTGAAATATCCATAACTTTTATTCTCACCATAGACACTTTCAAAGGATCTCTTTGCTCCTCGTAGTATCTCATCTCTATGAGCTATAAATAAAATTCTATTAAAGCTCATAGTGTCAAAAACAGCTAGATAGGTTTTTCCTAAGCCTGTGGCTACTACTACCATAGCCTTTTTATACCCCTCTTCACGAGTTTTTGACAACTCATAGAGAGCTGGTATCTGAAAGTTTCTCGGCTCTATAATTAAATCTGTTTTTTCGCTTTCCTTTGGATCAAATAACTCTCCAAACTCATCTTTTCTATATCTTTTTTCATACTCTCTTAACCACTCTAAAGTAAGATCAAAACTATTTCTCTCATAAAGTTCTGAAAACTCCTCTAAAATCTCTTGTACTTCACTATTTTCCTTAGAGGTAAGGTGATAGTTCCATTCTACTCCACTTATCAAAGCTGAATAAGATATATTTGACGAGCCTATATATATTTCAAAATTATCATCTTTTTTAAATATATAACTTTTAGGGTGAAAAGATTTGTTCAAAGGATTATCAAAGATTTTAACTCCACCTATATCCACCAATCTATACAGAGCATTTGGCTCACTAACTTTCATATAGTCACTAGTTAAAATTTTTATCTTTTTCCCCTGCTCCTTAGCCTCTTTCAGATCTTTTATTAAAAGTTTCATTCCTGAATCTCTAATAAAAGAGACATTCATTATAATCTCATCTGAGTTTTTTATAGATTCTCTCAATGATTCATACATTGTTACTCTATTATTTGATATTAACCCATAAAATTTCACCTATTTTTTTAATTATAAGTTTCTCCATTTTATTCATTATATCACTTTTTTATTATCTTTTAAATATAAAATTAAGCAATAATTAAAAATAATAATTCTTTTTTAATAAATATTTTTTTATTATTAAGTTATCTTTTTTTGTTATCTATTTTCAAATTATTTAAAATTTTTAAATATTTACCTTTTATTATAGAAAAATACTTATTAATATCTCTCTCAATCATCTATAAATATTGACTTTTATAAGGATAACTGATATACTTATAAAGTTATAGTTAAATTTATATTTCCCATAAATTTAACTATATTTAATAAATTTGTATTTACAAGATTTGGAAATTCTTTTATAATATTATGTAAGATATAAAACGATTTAGGAGGAAATAGATACTATGTTGCAAAAGCACAAAAGAAACTTTTCGATTATTGCTCATATAGATCACGGAAAATCTACAATAGCAGATAGACTTCTTGAATTTACAGGAACTGTTGCTAAAAGAGAGATGAAAGAGCAACTTCTTGACTCTATGGAACTTGAAAGAGAGAAGGGAATTACTATAAAAGCTCAAGCTGTTACTCTTTATTATACAGCTAAAGATGGTATTGAATATGAATTAAACTTAATTGACACTCCAGGACACGTTGACTTTATATATGAGGTTTCAAGATCTCTAGCAGCTTGTGAAGGAGCATTACTTGTTGTTGATGCTGCTCAAGGTGTAGAGGCTCAAACTCTAGCAAATGTGTATTTAGCTATTGAAAATGATCTTGAAGTTGTGCCAGTTATCAATAAAATTGACCTACCTGCTGCTGATCCTGAAAAAGTTAAAAATGAGATTGAAGATATAATTGGACTTCCTGCTGATGATGCTGTTATGTGTTCAGGAAAAACAGGAATTGGAATTGAAGATCTTCTTGAAGCTATTGTTCAAAAAGTTCCTGCTCCTGCATATGATGAGGAAGCTCCTTTAAAAGCTCTAATTTTTGACTCTAAATTTGACGACTACAGAGGAGTTATCACATATGTTAAAATATTAGATGGAACTCTTAAAAAGGGAGATAGAATTAAAATCTGGTCTACTGAAAAAGAGTTTGATGTTTTAGAAGTTGGAGTTTTCTCTCCTACAATGAAACCTAAAGATGCTTTAACATCAGGGTCAGTTGGATATATTATCACAGGAGTTAAAACTATTCACGATACAAGAGTAGGGGATACAATTACAAATGCAAAAGAACCTTGTATATTCCCACTAGCTGGATTTAAACCTGCTCAATCAATGGTATTTGCTGGAATTTATCCACTATTTACTGATGATTATGAAGATTTAAGAGATGCTCTTGAAAAATTACAACTAAATGATGCTTCACTTACTTTCGTTCCTGAAACATCAATTGCCTTAGGATTTGGATTTAGATGTGGATTCTTAGGGCTACTTCACATGGAAATAATCGTTGAAAGACTTAGAAGAGAGTATGATATTGACTTGATCTCTACTACTCCATCAGTTGAATACAAGGTTAATATGGATAGAGGAGATGTCCTTGTAATAGACAACCCTTGTGAGTTCCCAGATGCTGGAAAGGGTAGAGTTTCAGTAGAAGAACCATTTATTAGAGGTAAGGTAATTGTTCCTAAAGAGTATGTTGGAAATGTAATGGAGCTTTGCCAAGAGAAGAGGGGAATTTTCATTGGTATGGACTATATTGATGATACTAGATCACTTCTTACTTATGAACTTCCACTAGCTGAAATTGTAATAGATTTCTATGATAAGTTAAAATCAAGAACTAAAGGTTATGCTTCTTTTGAATATGAAGTTGTAGGATATAAAGAATCTGATCTTGTTAAAGTTGATATCCTAGTTTCTGGTAAACCTGTGGATGCTTTCTCATTTATTGCCCACAAAGATGGAGCGTACTCAAGAGGAAGAGCTATCTGTGAAAAATTAAAAGATGTTATTCCTAGACAACAATTTGAAATCCCTATTCAAGCTGCTTTAGGTTCTAAAATAATAGCTAGAGAAACTATCAAAGCATTTAGAAAGAACGTTATTGCTAAATGTTATGGTGGAGATATCACAAGAAAGAAAAAACTTCTTGAAAAACAAAAAGAAGGAAAGAAAAGAATGAAGAGTATAGGAAATGTTGAGATACCACAAGAGGCATTTGTATCTGTACTTAAATTAAATGATTAATAGCTAATTTACAAGGATTGATTTCTATAATTATAGAAATTAATCCTTTTTTATTATAAAATAGAAAAAAATTGTTATTTTATTAAAAAAAGATTCTTAAATTTTTAAAAAATTTGTGTGTTTTAAAGAGATATGTTATAATAAATAAAGGATACTTATTAAAGAGAGGTAATAGTATGAAAATTTATAATAACATTATGGGAAAAACAAGTTTTAGTTTTACATATAGAATATTAAAAGAAAATATATTAAGACTTGATATGAAACCTGGAGAGGAGATAAAGGAGTTTGAGTTATTGGCAACATTGGGAATGAGCCGTACTCCTGTTAGAGAAGCTCTTATTCTTTTAAAACATGAGGGATTAGTTGAAAATATACAAAATGGAACTTATATTTCAAAAATAGATAAAGACAAATTTAAAGATGGAACATTAATGAGAATGGCAATAGAGGAGAAAATACTTTTAAAAGCTTGTGATCACTTTCCAGAAGAGTATTTAGAAAAGCTTGAGAAGAATTTAGAGAAGCAAAGATATATTATGAAAACTTCAAGAGATTATATTGAATTTCGTAATGTGGATTTAGAGTTCCATCAAATAATTTTTGAAGGAGTTGGACATAAAAATTTATTTACATTTATGACAGATGGATTTTTAGATTATCAAAGAATGGGAGTTATGTTTTGTGTAGATAAGATTAGAGATGATTTTGTTTTTCAAGGACATAAAGAGTTCTTTAACATCATTAAAGAGAAAAGGAAAGATGAAGTCGTGCCAACACTTGCTGCACATCTAAATCGTTTAATTGAAAAATTTGATGATATAGCTTCTGAACATCCATACTATTTTAAATAAAAGCAACTACTAAAAGAGGGTTAAGTTTAAACTCTCTTTTTATTTTATCTTTGTGTATCTACTAAGATAACTAAATTTTTTAA
The DNA here is from genome assembly GCA_021531615.1 of Fusobacterium varium. Classification (NCBI taxonomy): domain Bacteria; kingdom Fusobacteriati; phylum Fusobacteriota; class Fusobacteriia; order Fusobacteriales; family Fusobacteriaceae; genus Fusobacterium; species Fusobacterium varium. The sequence continues at coordinate 8,125 of JADYUE010000020.1, forward strand.
AACTTATATTTGTAACTACTCACCTATTACCTATAAATATTATAAAAAGTAAAATTTTATCCCAATATCAACTAGAGCCGTAATTCACTAGAGAATATTAGAATCCGTCAGCGAAATGAAGTTAAGAAAATGCAACGTGTTTGAGACGAAGTCGAGTTTTGCATTTTCAACGGAATAAGCCTAGGGATTCTTTATTCTTTAGTATGAAGGCTAGTTGATATTAAAAATATAAGTTTTGAAAATTAATCTTTAAAAGATAACCTAGTATTATAAAAATTGAACTTTGAACTAGATAATCTTTTGTAGACTTTACACAGCTGAGTAGATACTTATATTTTTATATATTTCTAAATTTACTTCAAAAATAAAAAAGCTGAGCAATATAATTATCACTCAGCTCAAAATCATATTTTAATTATTTAGTTTTTTTAGCAAAATCAGCTGCATTTTCTCCAGCAGTTTTTCCATAAACTGTAATATCTGTTACAGCATTTCCACCAATTCTGTTAGCTCCGTGTACTCCACCAGTAATTTCTCCAGCAGCAAATAATCCAGGAATTACTTTTCCATCAGCAGTAAGTACTTCAGCATTTGTATTGATACGTACTCCACCCATTGTGTGGTGAACAGCAGGTGATACTTCAATAGCATAGAATGGAGCTTTTACAAGTTCTCTAGGTAAAGCAGTTTTACCAAAGTCTTTATCTTCTCCAGCTTTTACATATCCATTGTATTTAGCCATAGTTTCAACTAAACCTTTAGGATCTACACCAATTTTTCCAGCTAATTCTTCAACAGTTGCACCTTCAACAGTAAATCCTTTTCTTACATAACCATTGATTGCTCCTAGTTTTTCTCTTACTTCTTGGTCAAATACTAAGAAAGCACTTTTTCCAGTTTGTTCAAGTTCAGCTTTAGAAACAACGTCTCTAGTTTCAAGTTCACTTACAAATCTTTTTCCTTCTCTGTTTACAAGGATAGCTCCCTCTCCTCTAACTGCTTCAGTGATCATAGCTGTTTTCTTATGTACTACTGTAGGGTGAGTTTGAATTTCAGTCATATCAACTAAATCTCCTCCAACAGCTTTTACCATTTTAATTCCATCTCCTGTAATAGCAGGGCTGTTAGTTGATCCAAATCCTTCTAATGATGGTTTGTATTCAGCTACCATTTTAGCATTAGCTCCAAATCCTCCAGTTGCCATTACAACAGCTTTAGCAGTGATATTGTAAGTTTCACCTTTATGTTTTACTTCAACACCAGTAACTTTATCACCAGTTTTTATTAATTTAGTAACTTCACTTTCTGTTCTTACATCGATTCCATCTTTTTCAGCAGTTTCAGCAAGAGCATCAACGATAACTGGTCCTACTGCTTGTCCTCCAGTTGGTCTGTGAGTTCTTTTTGCACTTTGTCCTCCAGTGAATACAACTTCACTAAGATCTGCTCCTCTTTCTGTTAACCAATCAATAATATTAGCTGAATCAGCAGTAAGTTTTTTTACTAATTCAGGGTTGTTAACATTTTTTCCACCTTTCATAGTATCTTTGTAGAATAGTTCAGCATTATCTTCTATTCCTAATTTTTTTTGTAATTTAGTATTAGCAGCATTGATTCCAGCAGTTGCATAGTTAGTATTTCCTCCTAACATTAGCATTTTTTCTACTAAAACAACTTCTGCTCCTTTTTCTCTAGCAGCGATAGCAGCTGAAAGCCCAGCTCCTCCTCCTCCAACAACAACTACATCAGTAGTAATATTTTCAGCTCCATAAGTAGCTGCAAATGTCATAGCAGCTAATAAGCACATCAATTTTTTTCTCATTTTCCCACCTCAAAATTATTTTATATATAGAGATAATTCTCTTATTTATATTATATATTATTTTACAAAAAAATGTCAACAATTAATATCTACTTTTTTTCTAATTTTAAAATATTATTTTTCCTCAGCAATAACTTCACTTAAAGCTTTTTCAAATTCATCTTTATTTATACCATATCTGTTTAATCTTGAAAGAAATTGTTTTCCATTAGAATATCCAATTCCCAACTTCCCACCAACTTTTTCTCTTCTGATACTTGCTTCGCTGTTTCCTACAAGTCCACAATCCATCAAATAAGCCATATCAAAGTTTTCTGGGATACTATCAACTACACTGCATCTAGCTTTCTCTAAAGCATTGATTATAGCTTCTGGATTAGCATTTTCAACCCCTATATCTCCATCTTTTGTCCCTTCTATTCTTCTGATATAAGCATCTTTAGCTTCTGGGAAAAATTTATGAATATATTTTCTAATCTCTTCTCCAGCATGATCAGGATCTGTTAAGATGATAATCCCTCTATTTTTATTAGCCACTCTTATTTTTTCAATTGTTCCAGCTTTTCTTACTGCAAATCCATTTACTTGGATTATCTCTGCATCAACAGCAGCTTTTACAGCTGAAATATCATCTCTACCCTCAACTACTATTATCTCTTTAATTTTTTTCTTCATTTTTACCTCTCATTAAATCTATCTTATTTTTTACCTTATTATTGTATCAGAAATTCAAGAAAAATAATAGTAAAAAATAGAAACAAATCTAATTTATTAGCATAAAAAAACAGCCCTATAAATAGAGCTGTTTTAATTACTGAATTATTTTGCGTAGTTGAAGAATCCTTCTCCAGTTTTTCTACCAAGTTTTCCTCCTCTAACCATTTTTCTTAGTAATGGATGAGGTCTGTATTTAGAATCTCCAAATTCATTGTAAAGAACTTCCATGATAGCTAGACATACATCTAGTCCAATTAAGTCTCCAAGAGCTAGAGGTCCCATTGGGTGGTTAGCTCCAAGTTTCATTGCATTGTCGATTCCTTCAGCTGATGCAACACCGTCAGCTAAAATTCCAACTGCTTCGTTGATCATAGGAATTAATACTCTGTTTACAACGAATCCTGCTGCTTCTTCTACTTGAACTGGTACTTTACCAATTTCTTCAGAGATAGCTTTGATTTTGTCAACAACTTCTGCTGGAGTGTTAAGTCCTGCAATAACTTCTACAAGTTTCATAACAGGTACTGGGTTGAAGAAGTGCATTCCGATAACTGGTCTGTTAAGTCCTGCACCAATTTCAGTTATAGATAGAGAAGATGTATTAGTTGCAAATATTGCTTCTGGTTTGCAAATTCCATCTAGTTCTTTGAAAGTTTGTTTTTTGATTTCCATGTTTTCTAAAGCTGCTTCAATTATTAAGTCGCAATCTCCACAAATATCTTTAGTTCCAGTAGTTATTTTTGCTAATACAGCGTCAACAGTAACTTGATCCATTTTTCCTTTAGCTATCATTCTTTCGAATCCTTTAGCTATTTTAGCTTTTCCTCTTGCTGCGAATTCAGCATTAATATCACAAAGTACTACTTCGTATCCTTCTGTTTGTGCAAATGTTTGTGCTATACCAGAACCCATAGTTCCTGCACCGATTACTCCTACTTTCATTTTACATCCTCCTAAAATTTCATTTGATCTTATATAAATCTGAGGGTAAGATTATCCTCTAAAAAAATTAGATTCTTAAATTATTTGTTTTGGAATCCTTCAACTTTTCTTTTTTCTAAGAATGCTTTCATTCCTTCTTTTTGGTCTTCTGTTTCAAAACAGCTTCCAAATAGTTTTTCTTCTATAACAATAGCTTCATCCATAACAGCATCTAATCCTTCGTTGATAGCTTTTTTACAAGCACGAACTGCTATTGGAGCATTTTTAGCTATTTTTCCAGCTAATTTTTTAGCTGCTGGCATTAATTCTTCTAATGGATAAACTGCATTTACTAATCCTATTCTATAAGCTTCTTCAGCTTTAACATTAGTTGCTGCATATATCATTTCTTTAGCTTTTCCAACACCTATGATACGAGCAAGTCTTTGAGTTCCTCCAAATCCTGGAGTAATTCCTAAACCTACTTCTGGTTGTCCGAATACTGCGTTTTCAGAACAAATTCTGATATCGCAACTCATAGAGATTTCGCATCCTCCACCTAGAGCAAATCCATTGATTGCTGCTATTACAGGGATAGGGAAAGTTTCAAGTTTTCTGAATACATCGTTTCCGATTTTTCCGAAAGCTTCTCCTTCAGCTTTAGTTAAAGTACTCATTTCTCCGATGTCAGCACCAGCAACAAATGATTTTTCTCCAGCTCCAGTAAGGATAAGAGCTCTTGTAGTTTCTAAATTAATTCCATCTAAACAAGCATCTAGTTCTTTTAAAACATCGCTGTTTAAAGCATTTAATGCTTTTGGACGATTGATAGTTATTACACCAACAAAACCGTCTTGTTCATATGTTATGAAATTCATCACAATTACCTCCTAATAATTCAGTATTAAGGAAAGGAATTACTTCCCTTCCTTAAATTTATATTGAAGTCTTTATATTCTTAATCTAGGAATAAAATTAGTCTCTCTTAACGATAGTAGAACATCCCATTCCACCACCGATACAAAGTGTAGCAAGACCTGTTTTAGCATCTCTCTTAGCCATTTCATGAAGAAGAGTTACTAGAATACGACATCCTGAAGCTCCAACTGGGTGTCCAAGAGCTATTGCTCCTCCGTTTACATTAAGTTTAGAAGTATCAAATCCTAAATCTCTTCCTACTGCAAGTGATTGAGCTGCGAAAGCTTCGTTTGCTTCGATAAGATCAAAGTCTTTGATTTTCATTCCTGTTTTAGCTAATACTTTTCTTGTAGAAGCAACTGGTCCAATTCCCATGATTGATGGATCTACTCCACCTAATGCTCCTGCAACCCAAGTAGCCATTGGAGTTACACCAAGTTCTTTAGCTTTTTCTTCACTCATAACAACTATTGCTGCTGCTCCATCGTTGATACTTGAAGCGTTAGCTGCTGTAACCATTCCATCTTTTTTGAATGCTGGTTTTAATTTAGCAATTCCTTCAGCAGTAGTTCCTGCTCTAGGTCCTTCGTCTTTAGATACAACGATATCCCCTTTTTTACCTTTTATAACAACTGGAACAATTTCAGCGTCGAATTTTCCTTCTTCTTGAGCTTTAACAGCTTTTTGTTGACTTGCTGCTGCAAATTCGTCTAATTGTTCTCTAGTTAATCCCCATTGATCACAAATATTTTCAGCTGTAATTCCCATGTGGTAGTTATTGAATGCATCCCATAGAGCATCATTTACCATTGAGTCTACTAATTCAGCATTTCCTAAACGGTATCCATAACGTCCTTTTCTTAATAGGTATGGTGCTGCTGACATGTTTTCAGTTCCTCCAGCTACTACGATATCAGCTTCTCCAGCTTGAATCATATTTGCTGCCATATTAACTGCATTTAGTCCTGATCCACAAACTACGTTGATTGTTACTGCAGGAGTTTCAATAGGTAATCCTGCTTTTAAAGATGCTTGACGAGCTACGTTTTGTCCTAAACCAGCTTGAATTACACATCCCATAAGAACATGATCAACTTTATCTGCTGGTACTCCAGCTCTGTTTAAAGCTTCTTTAATAACTGTTGCTCCTAAATCTGCTGCTCCAACTCCACTTAGAGCTCCTCCCATTGATCCGATTGCTGTACGACATGCTCCTGCTAAAACTATTTTTTTTGCCATAATCTTATTCCTCCGTTCCTTAATCTTTATTCTTAAAAACCGAAATTCCAAAGATTTGAAATTTATTGTAGTTTTGTCTATAAATCAATATTAGCATAATGTTTTTTTAATTGCAAGAGAAGAAGTTAAAAATTTATTTTATGAACCATTTTTTATGAATTATGAACATTTTTTCAACAACTTACCTTTTATTCACAACTGATTTTCTTTATTCTTCTTTATTCTAAAGGAAAAATTATTGTATTCTCTCTTTAAAAAACATCTTTTTACTATCTTTAAATTTTAAAAATTCATTTTCTATTAAAAAAAGTGAATTAAAAATTTATTTAGCTATAAAGTATGGTTATTTTTTTACCACTTAATCTTTTTACTCTATATCAGTCTTATAAAGGATATGATTACCATTTGGGTTAAAAATAAATCCAGTTACCCTTTTATTCATTCCTATTATATAAGTTTTATAATCTAAAGGTAATAGTGGCACCTCATCTCCTATTATTCTATTTACCTCTACATAGTTTTTCTCTCTTAAATTTGAGTCTGAAGTTTTTCTAGCCTCATCTAATAATCTATCTACCTCTTTATTATTGTAAAAACTTCTATTTCCAACAGCTCCTGCTGAAGTTGAGTGTAAAAGTGGATAGAATCCATAATCAGCATCTCCAGTACTTACATACCATAAACCTATTAGCATATCATGTTGTCCATTAGCTGAGAATTGTAGAAATGATGATAATTCTAACACTTGAATAGATATATTTATTCCTATCTCCTTTAAATTTGACTGAATAATTTGAGCCATTTGCATTCTAGTAGGTTCTTCATATATCCAAAGTTGATAGTTTAATTCTCCCTCTACTCCTGCTTCTTTTAAAAGCTCTTTTGCTCTCTCTGGGTTATACTCTTTTATCTTTGCATCTTTATCATAACCAAAAACACTTGGGGCTAAAAGTGATGGTGCAATCTCTGTCATCCCTTCAAACACAGCTGTTGCTATATCATTTTTATTTATTCCAAGTTCAATAGCTTGTCTTATTCTTTTATCAGTGATTTTTTGAGTATTAATTGAAACAAAATCTGTTCCTAAAGATGATTTACTAATAAATTTTAACTTTTCATCTTTTAATAATCCTTTGACATCTGTTGACGATATATCGTAAGCGATATCAATCTCTCCAGTTTCTAAAGCTATAAGTCTATTTGAATTTTCTGGAATAGTAATAAATGATAAATCTTTAACCTTAGCCTTTCCTTGAAAATATTTGTCAAAAGCTTCTAGTTCAACTTTTTCCCCTATTCCCCATTTCTTTATCTTATAAGCTCCTGTTCCAACTAAATTAACTCCCTCTTCATTTGGAGTTACCTCCTTTACAATGGCTATTGAAGAGTGAGCAAAGTTATGAAGAAGAATTGTAGGGGCATTTTTTTGAATAATCTTAACTTGATACTCACCTAAAGTTTCTACATCTTCTATCGCCTCTACTAAAACTTTACTTATAGGAATACTCATATTTCTCTTTAAGCTCTTCTCTACATCTTTTGCTTTTAATTCACTTCCATCATGGAAATATATACCTTTTCTTAAATTTAAGATTATTGAGTTGTCCTCTTGAATTTCATAGCTTTCTACTAATTCTGAAACAAGTTCTCCATCTTCAGTAAGAGCAAACAGATTATTATAAATTTGCTTAGTAACTGCTAGAGTTGAACTATCAGTATGTCTGTGTGGATCAAAAGAACGTGGCTTATAACCAAAAGCAACTTTTAAATTTTTTTCAATTTTAGGTACTTCTACCCTTTTCTCCTCTGTTTTTTCCATACAAGCTGGGAAAATTAATGAGATTAATAAGATTAAAATATACTTCATATCTCCTCCAAATTTTATTTTATGTTGTGTCAATCTTATAATACACCATAAAATTCTATTTTGCTATCTATATTTTACAAAATAAAATTGAAAGGAACAACAAAAAGAGAGATGCAACTCTCTCTTCCTGTTGAGCTAATAAATTTATAAATCAATATTAAAATATAAGGGACTATTTTCCATATCTGTTATAACCATCTATGGCATTATTAAGAACTTTATCTGCCTCAGCTTTTCTAGCAAAACCATTTACTTTTATATCTTCTCCAATACCTTTATAATTTACAAACCAAGTTTGTAGAATAGTTAAAGTTTAATGTTTTTTTTATTATAATTATTCTATGTTAATTTAATATTTATTTTTAGTTAAAACCTTGTAAAATTTTTCTCCCCACTTCTAATATTTTAGTTTAAATAGCTCTACTAAAAATTCTAAAATTCACGAAGTTTTAACCATTAGTTTCATTGACTTTTTATAAAACTTATGTTACTATGAAATAAATTTTTATGGATATTTTGGGGATGATAATTAAAACAATTATTTAAATTTGAGGTGAAATTAAGAGTGCTATTAAGTTTTTTACTTTTTATATTGACGTTTATATTAACTGTTTATGGTGTAGAATATGTTTTAGATCCTTTTGGGCAATTTCTTTTTGTAAATCCTGTTGAAATAATAGGATCTTTAGCTTTTTCAATAGCTTATGTTACAGGAGTTCCACCTAAAATTTCTATATTTATAGGAGTTGCAATTTTAGCTATACCAGCTATTATTTTAGTTATCTTATTTAATAGACGTAGAAAAAATAAAAGAAAGAAAAAGCTAAGATAAATTTTTTACAATAGAATAAAAGGAATAAAATGTTAAAGGGAGAAAATCTTTTTAACATTTTTTTATAAAATAATTGATAATTTTCTTTTTTGATGGTACTATTTTTATAGATATACACAGTAAATTGAACAAGAGGAGGAGAGAATGGGCAAAGAATTCTTAATAGTAAGTAAAGAGATACTTCCAGATTATTATGATAAAGTTATTGAGGCTAGAAATCTTTTAAGTGAAGGAAAGGTAAAAGGTGTCAGTGAGGCTGTAAAGATGGTTGGAATTAGTAGAAGTACATACTATAAATATAAGGACTTTGTCTTTACTCCATCAGAAAACAGCATAGGGAGAAAAGCTCTTATCTCAGTTATGTTAGCTCATAAAAAAGGAGCTTTATCAGAGGTGCTAAATTATATATCATCTGTTAATGGAAATATTCTTACAATTAACCAAAATATTCCTATTAATGATGTAGCATCTGTTATTATATCGATGGATATTTCTGAAACTACCATCACTATTGAAGAGATAATAGTTGCTTTAAAAAAATTTGATTTTGTTAAATCAGCAAAATTAGTTGCAATGGAATAGAAATAATATAACACCTAAAGTCTTGTACTGCACCCAAAATCTTAGACAGCTAAGATGGAGGGTGTTTTTTATATTATTTGTCAATTGAGAATAATATAGAAAATAAACTATGTTAAAAAGAGGCTCAATTAGAAAAAAGACTTTATATTTTTGCTGAAAAGAGGTATTATATATGTAAATATTTATAATAGATGAAAGGAACTTTAATGGAGATAAAGGAAAAAATATCTTTTGAAGCTAGAGAAATAATAAAAAATGAGATAGAACAAGCTGGGGGAAATGAGGTATTTTTTAGAGGAATACCTGATGAAACAGGAATAGTTAAAGAGGTAGTTGTCCTTGCTAGAGGAAATAAAACTTCAGTTCCTGCTATATTAAAGGCTATGAAAAAGGGAGAGGTTATAATTCATAACCACCCATCTGGTTTTTTATATCCTTCAGATGCTGATGTAGAGATTGCTTCTATCTATTCTAATAGAATGGCTGGAGCATCATATATAGTCAATAACAATGTAACAGAGATATATGTAATAGTTGAACTATTTAGAGATGATAATGTAAAAATTGATATAACTCCATATTTTGAAAAAACTGGGCTTTTATCTCAGGTTTTTCAAGGGTTTGAATATAGAGATGAGCAATTACACATGGCTAAACATATAGAAAAGGGATTAAATAGTGAAACTAAAGTTATAGTTGAAGCTGGAACAGGAACAGGGAAAACTTTAGCATATTTGATTCCAAGTATAGAGTGGGCTATAAAAAACAAGAAAAGAGTTATTATCTCTACAAATACAATTAATTTACAAGAGCAACTTTTAAATAAAGATATTCCCATAGCTAAGAAAGTTATACAGGGAGATTTTAGATATATCCTTGTAAAAGGTAGAGGGAACTATCTTTGTAATAGAAAATACTCAAATGTTTCAATGGGAGAGAATATAAATGCCCAAGAGTTTAATGATCTTCAAAAAATACAGTTTAAAGAGATAATAAAATGGGGGCAAAAAACTGAAAAAGGGGATAGAGCTGAACTTCCTTTTGAGGTAGATACAAGTGTTTGGGAACTTTTTCAAAGTGAAACAGATATTTGTGCAGGTAATAAGTGTCCATATAAAGGGGAGTGTTTCTTTCTTAAATCTAGAGAGGAGAAGAAAAATGCAGATATTTTAATTACAAATCATCATATGTATTTTTCAGATCTAGCTATTAGAAAGGAGATAGGATTTAATACTGAATATTCAATACTTCCAGAGTATGGAATGGTGGTTTTTGATGAGGCTCACAATGTGGAAAAGGTAGCTAGAGATTATTTTTCATATGAGGCATCAAAGTATAGTTTTACAAAAACTATGAACCAAATATTTGCAGTTGAAGGAAAGAAAAAAAATACAGGTAGTCTTGAAATTATTCAAAAATACATAAAAAATCATGGAATAGATCACAGAGGTATTTTAGAAAAAGAGATTGAAGAGATAAAATTAAAACATAAAAATCTTTATTTAGCTGGAAGAGAGTATTTTAACCATATTATTGAGGTGTTCTCAAATGGACAGATGGGAACTTTTACATTTAGAGCTAAAAAAGATGAGATGGACAATTCTCCTTTCTTAAGCTCTCTTATAGATTTTAGAGAGAGATTTAATAGTGAATATAACTCATATAGTAGAAAGGTGAGGGAGTTTATAAAAGAGATTAGAGATGAAGAGGATGAAAATGGAAATATCAATGATTTTATAAAATATGTTGATAGATTGGATAACTTCTTTAATAACTTTAGATTTATCAATGATTTTGATGATGAAGAGTTTATCTATTGGATAGAGGTAAATAGTAGAAAGAGTAACTCAAAATTAGTGGCAACACCTTTAAAGATAGATAGTGAACTTCAAAAAACTCTATATCTAAATCTGAAACAAATAGTATTTACCTCTGCAACAATAGCAATTGGAAATGATTTTAAATATTTTAAAGAATCTATTGGACTTGAGGAAGATACTTTAGATAAGGTTATTCATTCACCATTTAATTATGATAAGCAGATGAAAGTATATATTCCATCAGATATTCCAGATCCTTCAGATAAAACTTTTACTGAAGAGATAGCAGAGTTTTTAAAGGCTATGCTGATAAAATCTAAGGGGAAAACTTTTGTTCTCTTTACCTCATATTCAACTTTAAACTATATGTATTTTATGTTGAGAGATGAGTTAGAAGCCAATGGAATAGAGCTGTTTATCCATGGTAAAGCTCCTAGAACTCAACTTGTAGATATGTATGTAAAAGGTAGAAACCCTGTGCTTTTTGGAACAGACTCTTTCTGGGAAGGGGTAGATATAAAGGGAAGACAATTGAGTTCGGTAATTATTGTTAAGATTCCTTTTAAAGTTCCTAGTGACCCTGTAACAGAGGCTATTATAGAGCATATTACTGCTCAAGGGAAAAACTCTTTTATTGAGTATCAAGTCCCAGAAGCTGTAATTAAATTTAAGCAGGGGATAGGGAGATTAATAAGAAGTAAAAGCGACAGTGGAACAATAACTATCTTAGATAACAGGATAATAAAGAAAAAATATGGTAGATATTTTATAGAGTCCATACCTACAAAAAATATAAATGTAATGGGAAAAACAGATATATTAAAGGATATAGCAATGAATAGCAAAGGTGAGAACAATGAAAAAATTTAGCTTATTTGGACTTAAATTTATGTTTGAAGTAAAGAGAAGTAGTAAAAATGATGTGGAACTTTACTCTACCTCTTATGCTTTAAGAGAAAAGATAATATATTTAATATTAATAATGTTTATTATAGCATTTAGCTCAAAAATTGGATTACTTTCCAAAAATAATAATTACAGTGTAGGAGATGTGGTTATATCTGATATCTATGCACCTAAAACAATAGTTTTTAATGATAAAAGTGCTAAAGAAAAGATAATAGAAAATATGATTGCTCAATCTGGAAAGGAGTATATCTACTCAGCAGATGCAGGAAGAATATATTTAGAAACTTTTGATGAGTTTTTTGATGATATCTATGCACTAAAAAATAACAAGGATAGCAATGTAGATTTTAAAAATTTAGAAAAGGACACTGGTAGAAGAATACCAGATACAATGGTAAAAGGTTTGCTATCACTAAAAGTTCCAGAGATTATGAAACTTCAAAAAGAGACAAGAAAATTCTTAGAAAATCTATATGAAAGTGGTATCATACAGGAAAAAGCAACTATAAAATATAGATCTCCTTTTGATAAGAAAATAGAAAAGCTCTCAAATCTTCAAAGACAAGTAGTAGAAACTTTTGCTGCTCCTAACTATATTTATGATGAAGGAAAAACAAAAAAAGCTATTGAAGAGAAGGTTTCTCAAATTAATGATCAATATATTGAGATTAAAGCAGGAACTTTAGTTGCTAAAAAAGGTGAGATTTTAAATGAGAGAAGAATAAAGATTCTTGAATCTTGTGGAGTGTACTCATATAAGAAAAGTTTAGGAATAATGATGGCAAATTTAACATATCTATTTATTATTTCTACTCTGTTCTATCAAATTATATTTAATAGATATAAAAAAGATATTTTAAGAAAAAGCACATATAGAAGTACTGTTCTAATAATTATAGCTTTCTTCTTAACATTTAGATTTATAAATAATGACTTGATATATTTAATGCCAGCAGATACAGCACTATTTTTATTGGTACTCTTAACTAATACAAAATATGGTTTAATGATGATCTCATTTATGTTGTTCTTCCTATTGCCTATAATTGATTATGATTTGATATTCTTAGTTATGAATATTGCATCAATGACTTTTGGTGCTTACTTAATTAAAAAGGTAAATACAAGAGCAGGACTAATAGCTGTGGGAATTCAAATGGCTGTATTAAAAGTAGCAACTTTTGGATTATTAAGTTTCTTCTCAGAGGTAGAAACTTTTGGAGCTGCATTAAAATCTGGAGAGATTATTGTATCTGGACTTGTTTCTGGAATGATTGCAATTGCTCTTCTCCCATATTTTGAAAAGACATTTAATATTTTAACTCTTTTCAAACTTTTAGAGCTAGGAGATCTTTCACATCCATTGTTGAAAAAATTATCTATGGAAGCTCCAGGAACTTTCCACCACTCAATGATGGTGGCTACACTTTCTGAAAATGCAGCAGCAGCAGTGGGAGCCAATGCAGTATTTGCAAGGGTTGCAGCATATTATCACGATATAGGAAAATGCAAAAGACCTCAATTCTATGTGGAAAATCAACAGAATGGAGAAAATCCTCATAATAAAGTTTCACCTTTTATGAGTAATCTTATAATCACATCTCACACTAAAGATGGTGCAGAGATGGCAAAACAGTATCAGATACCAAGAGAGATAAGAAATATAATGTATGAACACCAAGGGACAACGTTCCTAGCTTATTTCTATAATAAAGCAAAAGCTTTAGATCCAACTGTTACAAAAGAGGAGTTTAGATATAGTGGACCTAAACCAAGAAGTAAAGAGTCTGCTATTATAATGCTTGCTGACTCTATTGAAGCAGCTGTTAGATCTTTAGATGAGAAAACACCTAGAGCTATTGAGGAAATGTTAAGAAAGATTATCAATAGTAAAATTGAAGATAATCAACTTTCAGAAGCTGATTTGACATTTAAAGAGATAGAGATAATAATACAAACTTTTGTTAAATCATTAATCAGTATACACCATGTAAGAATAAAATACCCAGGACAAAAATAATAAAGAGGAGAAAAGGAGAATAAAATGGAATTAGTAATGGATATGTCTTTAGAGATAGAAGGATATGATGAACTTGTAAAAGAGGAAGAGATTAGAGATTATGTAAAGAAAGCTCTTGAAAGTGAATTTGAAAGTGATAGACCTGTATATCTATCACTTCTATTTACAGGAAATGATGAGATCCAAGTTATAAATAGGGATTACAGAGGAAAGGATCAACCTACTGATGTTATCTCATTTGCTTACCATGAAACAGAGGATTTTGATATAGGACCTTATGATACTTTAGGAGATATTGTAATATCTATGGAGAGAGTTGAGGAACAAGCTGCTGAATACAATCACTCTGTAAAAAGAGAGCTATACTATGTATTAACTCATGGACTTCTTCATCTATTGGGATACGATCACATAGAAGAGGAAGATAGAAAAGAGATGAGAATTAGAGAGGAAGAGATACTAGGACAATTTGGCTACACAAGAGAGATGTGATGCTATGAAAAAAAATTGGAAAGAAAAGGGAGTTACTGAGAGTTTTAATGTAGCTTTTGAGGGGTTATTTGATACAATTAGAACAGAAAGACATATGAAGTTTCACTGCTTTTGTACAATAATAGTTCTGATTCTTTCACTATTTTTAGATTTAGCAAAGGCAGAAGCTTTAGCACTTATTATAAGTGTGACATTGATGTGGGTTACAGAGATGTTTAATACTGCAATAGAAAGTTGTGTTGACTTAGTCACAGAGGAGTATCATCCATTGGCTAAAAGAGCAAAGGATATAGCAGCAGGGGCTGTTCTTGTTACCTCTATGAATGCTCTTTTAGTAGGGTATATAGTTTTTGAAAAAAAGATACCTTTATATTTAAAAGATGTACTTAAAGTCTTTGAAGACTCTTTTCAACATACAACAGTATTAGTTTTTGTGATAGTTATTATGCTTGTGATAATTATCAAATCATTCTTTGATAAGGGTACTCCATTGAGAGGTGGAATGCCTAGTGGTCACAGTGCTTTAGCTAGTTCAATATTTACAATAATAACTTATTTAACTCATAATCCTAAGATATTTTTCCTAACTTTAATTTTAGTAGTTCTTGTAATGCACTCTAGAATTGAAGGAAAAATTCATACCCTATTTGAAACAGTAATGGGGGGATTATTAGGTTGGGGAATCACTTATCTTATTTTATCAATTATTAATATGTAGGAGATATGAAAATATGCATACAGCAAAAGAGTATATTATGCTTAGTATTCTGTCATACTGCAATTTTAACCAAACTGAACATGGAAAAACTATCTTTGAAATTTTTAAAGAGGATGTGGAAAAGAAAATATTTAATGGAATATTTATAATTCTTAACCCTAAATATGATCAATTCTTTTTAAAATATTTTGAAGATGTAATGAAAGAATGGAAAGTTTTTTACACAGATAACAGAACAGCTCAAAATCCAAACTCAACAAATACAGGTTTTTATTCAGTTGCCTTTGAGAAAAAAGGCAACTTTGTTTTAGCTTTTAGAGGAAGTGAAAAATATCCTCTTGAAGATGCTTATAAAGATTTTATTGAAACTGATTTAGCTATCGGTTTAGGAAAAATACCTGAACAATTTCATGAAGGTGTAGAGGTTTACACCAAACTTGTGAAAGATTTTAAAATTCCTCTTGAGAAGATATCTCTAACTGGACACTCTTTAGGTGGGGGAATTGCTCAATATGTAGTTTTAATGGCTGATAAAAAATTAAAGTATATTCCTAAAACTTATCTTTGGAACTCTGTTGGAATAAATAGAGATGGTATAGTAAATGTTTTAGAATATATAAATTTAGAGAAAATTTTAGTACAAAATACAGATTTAACTAAGGAAGAGAGAAAAGTATTTAAAGAGTTTCAACGTCCATATTTAGAATTTTTATTAAAAGAGCTAAAAAAGATAAAAGCTATAAAGGATGAAACTACAATTTTAGCTAATAGATATGATTCTATCTACTTCAATATTGATGAAACCTTTATAAAAACTCTTTTAAAGACAACTAATTTAGAAAAATGTCTAATGAAACTACCTTTAGCTAGAAGAAGAGATCTATTATTAAAGAAAAATTTCTTTGATGCAATATTTCAGTTAGACAATATGGGAGAGCTTTTAGAAAAAGCTTCAAAATTTATTAAAAGGGTAAAAGATAATAGTAGTTATGAGGATAAAGTTTTTAACTTTGGACACTCTAAAGATCTTACAAATTCTCTATTTAAACATATAGGGGCATCATATTTAGTAGATAATGATTTTCATAAAAGAACTTTAGGAAAATATAATTTCTTAAATAATCTTCTACTATTGACAAAATCTATTCAAGATCATCATTTTGAAGATGTATTCTTGCCATTTTTAGAGGATGAGGGGAATAATAGTGGAAATTTTACTTCTCAATTAAGTCTAAATTTTATAGCCAGTGCAATTAGAAAGCTTATAACTAATGAGTATTGTTTAGAAAAAGATTTTTTAGCATCTTATTATAGTCTATGTAAGGTAGATGAGGAAAATTTTGAAAAGTTAAAAAATCAATTGCTTCAAGGATTAGATAGTACTGGGGCTGAACTTCCATATAAAAAACATATAATTCATCAGATTAAGAAGATGGAGCTAGAAGAGTTTAACACTCTTTGGGAAAAGGTAAAAGCTAAGCTACCTAGTCCATATAAGTTACAAGATATATTTGATGTATTTATTTTTGAACCATATTAGAAAGATAACAATACTTTAATAATATTAGATATTTGGGAGTGACAATCACTCCCTTTATTTTTTTGAATTACACAAATAGATTAAGAAAAAAATTTAATATTAAATAATAAAAATAATTTGTGATATAATATATATAAGTAGATTTGTAAGATTGGAGGGAAGTAGATGAAAAAAATTCCTATTGGTGTAGAAGATTTTAAAAAAATAATAGAAGAGGATTATTACTATGTAGATAAAACAAATTTAATAGAAAAAATAGTAAAAGATGGAGCAGAAGTAAAACTTTTTACTCGTCCAAGAAGATTTGGAAAAACTCTTAATATGTCTACTTTAAAATATTTTTTTGATATAAAGGAAAAAGAAAAAAACAGAGAACTTTTTAAAGGGTTATATATAGAAAACTCTCCTGTATTTTCAGAACAAGGAAAATATCCTGTGATATTTATTTCTATGAAAGGAATAACTGCAATTACATGGGAAAAAATGATTGAAGAATTGAAAGTAAAAATATCAAGACTCTTTAGTGACTATAAAGAGATGTTAAAAAACTTGGATAAGTTCAATCTTGAAAAATTTGAAAATATAATAAGTCAAAAAATAAATGAAGCAGAGCTTAAAGAAACTTTATTATTTTTAAGTGATATATTAACAGAGTATTATAAACAACCTGTTGTAGTCTTAATTGATGAATATGATGCTCCACTGATTACAGCCTATGAATTTGGATACTACAATCAAGCAGTAGCTTTTTTTAAAGGAATGTATGGTAATGTATTAAAAACAAATGTCAGTTTAAAAATGGGGATTCTTACTGGAATAGTGAGAGTAGCACAAGCAGGTATTTTCTCTGATTTGAATAATTTAAAAATAAATACTGTTCTTAATAAAAGTTATGAAGAACATTTTGGACTTTTAGAAAATGAAGTTGAAAAAATATTACATGATTACAATATTGAATATAAATTGGAAGATGTTAAAACTTGGTATAATGGATATAGATTTGGAGATATTTATGTATATAATCCTTGGAGTATTTTAAACTATATTGATAACAAAGAATTAAAAGCTTATTGGGTAAATACTAGCTCCAATGTAGTGATAAAAGAGATGTTAAAAAACTCAGATTCAAGAGTATTTAAAACTTTAGAAGATCTATTTATGAAAAAAGATGTCCCAGTAACAATAAGTAATAATATAGCACTAGGAAAACATCTATCTCCAAGTGAAATATGGGAACTTCTTTTATTTTCAGGATATTTAACAATAAAAGATAAAATAGATGAAGATGAGTATATTGTAAGAATCCCAAACCAAGAGATTTCAACTTTCTTTAAAAAGACATTTCTTACAATCTTATTCGGAGAACTTCAAACAGTGAAAGATGTTAAATATGCACTATTTAATAAAGATATGAGAGAGTTAAAAAGAGTTATAGAACAATTAGTTCTTCATGGAGTAAGTTTTTATGATACAGATGAGAGATATGAAAATAATTATCAAATGCTTTTGTCAGGATTTTTCTATGCTCTTGAGGGAATATATTTAGTATATCCAAATAGAGAGAGTGGAGATAGTAGACCTGATTTGATACTTGAGCCTTTAGATAAAAAAAATCCAGCATATATATTTGAATTGAAAAAAGGAAAGACAAAAAATATAGAGAAAGAGGCAGAGAAAGCACTAGAGCAAATAGATGAGAATAGATATGATAGTATTTTAACAAGAAAGGGATTTAAAGAGATTATTAAAATAGGAATGGTATTTGATAAAAAGAAAGTTGAATTTAAAATCTAACCTCAGTTTAATAAAAAGAAAATTTTAGTTATTTCAAGTAGCTTTCTGTGATAAAATTAAATTCATAGAAAGCTATTTTTTTATTAAAAAACCTCTTGAAATAAGATAAATAAAAGATTATAATTTTAGTAGCATAGAATAAAATTCAGAGGGAGTGATTTTCAATGAATATCAATTTAGATGCTCATCTTGAGTATATTTTAGACACAACTGTGGATCTTATCTCAATACCAAGTCCAGTTGGTTTTACTGATGTTGTAATGGACAGAGTAGCACATGAACTTGATGTATTAGGTGTTCCATATAGCTTTACAAAAAAAGGAGCAATTATAGGGTACATTGAAGGGGAAGACAATGACTATAAAAAAATGATTTCTGCTCACCTTGATACACTTGGAGCAGTTGTTAAAAAAATCAAATCTAATGGAAGACTTGAGCTTATAAATGTTGGTGGTTGTCCTTGGGCAGGTGTAGAAGGTGAAAATCTTACTGTTCATACTCTTGATGGAAGAGAATATGAAGGAACTTTACTTCCTATAAAATCATCTGTACATATCTATGGAGATGTAGCTAGAGAGATGCCTAGAACAGCTGAAACTATGGAAGTAAGACTTGATTATGATGTAAAAACTGCTGAAGATACAGCAAAACTTGGAATTAGAGTAGGAGATTTTGTTTCATATGAAACTCGTACTAGAATAACTGAAACTGGGTATATTAAATCAAGATATTTAGATGATAAACTTTGTGTAGCACAAATTTTAGGATATATAAAAGTTCTTAAAGACTTTGGATTAAAACCAAAAACTGGTTTATATGTATACTTCTCTAACTATGAAGAAATCGGACATGGAGTATCTGTAATTCCTGAAGATCTAGATGAGTTTATAGCTCTTGATATTGGACTTGTAGGAGAAGATGCTCTTGGAGATGAAAGAAAGGTTAGTATCGCTGCTAAAGACTTTAAAACTCCATATGATTTACATGTAAGAAGAGGACTTATGGAAGCTGCTGAAGAGGCTGGAGTTCAATATACAGTAGATGTATATAATAGATATGGTTCAGATGCTAGTGCTGCTGTATTACAAGGATTTGACTTTAGATGTGGTTGCATAGGACCAAGTGTTGATGCTTCTCACCACTATGAAAGAACTCATATTGATGGAGTTATGGAAACTGTTAAATTGATGTTAGCTTATCTATAATTTTTATTTAGTTAAGTATTTATTTAAATAGAAATGATATAGGGGACTACTATAAATTGATATTCAATTTAGGTAGTCTCTTTTAATTCTTCTATAAATTATAAAACTTTTTGTTTTTATAGTTGTCTTTTCTTAGAAAACATTGTAATATTATATATATAATATAAAATTAATTAATAGTTATTGGGGTTGGTTTAGTATGAAAGTTTTAAACAAAATGTTGCTAAATTGGATCTATATGCTCTGCTTTTTAGGGGGATATATAAATGCCATTTCAATTGTAAAATATTCCTATACTGTTTCACATTTTACAGGACACATTTCAAAAGCTGCAATCAATATGATCAGTGGAAATTTTTTAGAAGTATTAAAAATTATCTCTATAGTTTTTGCCTTTGTAATAGGAACTACTATATCTGGATACTTAGTTGAAGGAAGAGAGTTCAACTTAAAAAGAAGATATGGTTATGCTTCTATAAGCTTAGGGCTAGGGCTTATGTTGATGTATATATTTGCTTATGATACAATTCTTTTCTTCTACTACCTACCATTTATGATTGGAGTAGAAAATGGATTGTTTGTTTCTTATAAAGGGGTTGTAGTTAGAACCTCTCATATTACTGGAAGTTTAACAGATGCTGGAGTATATATAGGGCATTATCTAAAAGGAAAAAAAGAGGACAAATGGAAGATATATTTCTGTGTTTTCACAATTGTTTCATTTATGCTTGGGGGATTTTTTGGAATAGAAGCTTATAATATATTTCATAAAGAGGCATTTTTAGTAGCATCTTTTGGTTATCTTTTAGTAGGAATAGAATATTTTGTTATTAGACAAAGATATAGAAAGATTGCTGAGTATCCTGATTCAAAGTTATATTAATAATAAAGTTCCACTATTTAAAGTGGGCTTTTTTATTTTTTGATAATTTAAACTGTTAATATTTATTTCAAAAAATAGAAAAGAGCCACAATTTTGTGGCTCTCTAATTCAAGTTATATTAAACTAATTTTTTTAATTCATCAGCAACAAATTCAACTTGTGGTCCAACAATTACTTGAACTGCAGTTTGACTTGGTTTTAATACACCAGGTACATATTTTTTAATTTCTGCATCTTTAACTATTGAACTATCTTTAACTTCAAGTCTTAATCTTGTAGTACAGTTGTCAACTATTACGATATTTTCTTTTCCACCTAATAATGGAAGTAAAATAGCTGCTAATTGAGCATTGTCTGATGCTCCACTTACTTCAACTACATCTTCAACATCTTCATCTTCTCTTCCTGGAGTTTTGATATTGAATTTAGCAATAGCAACACTGAAGATTAAGTAGTAAAGTACGAAGAATATTAATCCTAAAACGATTAACATATATGGGCTATTTGCATTTGGATTACGTAGAGATAGGAAGAAATCAACAAATCCTGCTGAGAATCCAAATCCTGCCATCCATTTAAATGTAGCTGCTATAAATACTGCAATTCCTGTTAAAATTGCATGGATTAAATATAGTCCAGGTGCAACAAACATGAATGCAAATTCGATTGGTTCTGTAACTCCTGTAAAGAAGCTTGCAAATCCTGCTGCTAACATGATAGATTTGATTTTTTCTCTATTAGCTGGTTTTGCAGTTTTAATAAATGCTAAACAAGCTCCTAATAATCCAAACATCATAATAGGGAAGAATCCAGCTTGATACATTCCTACATGATAAGTTGCTTTTACAGCTTCTGGTAATCCTTCATAAGCTGCTGCTTGAGGTCCCCAGAATCTTCCTATATCATTGATTCCAGCAACGTTAAACCAGAATACTGAGTTTAGTGCATGGTGTAATCCTACTGGAATTAATAATCTATTAAAGAATCCATAAATTCCTGCTCCGATTGGTCCCATTTTAGCAATGCTGATTCCAAATCCTACAAGACCACTGTAAATTGCTGGCCAAACATATAGTAAGATAAATGATACTACAATTGCTACTACTGAAGTAATAATTGGAACAAATCTTTTTCCACTAAAGAATGAAAGGAACTTAGGTAGTTCAAGTGTATGGAATTTATTATATAATTCCCCAGCTATAACCCCACATAAGATTCCAACAAATTGGTTGTTGATTTTTCCAAATGCTGGAGATACTTGATCAGCTGGAACACCAGTTAATTGAGCTACTGCTCCTGTAGAAAGTAAAGTTGTAACAACTTGGAATGCCACTAACCCTGCTAGAGCTGCAGCTCCATTTTTGTCTTTAGAAAGTCCAAAAGCAACACCGATTGCAAACAATATAGGCATATTATCTATAATTGCAGCTCCTGCTTTTATTAAGAATGCTGCAAGTTGGCTATTAGCTCCCCACCCAGTTGGGTCAATCCAATATCCAATTCCCATTAAAATTGCTGCTGCTGGTAGTACTGCTACTGGTACCATCAAAGCTTTTCCTATTTTTTGAAGATAACTAAACATAGTTCTCCCTCCTTAAAAATGTTTTGTTAATTATTTTTTAACAAAGTTTTGACATAAAAGAATTTATAATTCACTTATGAAATAATTATAGCATAAGAAAAGGATTATTACCACTAGATTTTTATTTTTTTTGTTCTTTTTTCTAATTATTTTAACTATTTATATACATTATAATATTGATATATAAATATATTCTTTATAAACTTCTCTAATGCAAAATTTGTAATTTATAACTTTACTTTCATTTGAGTGAAATATCGAAAAAATATTTTTAAATTGTTACTACTCACCTATTACTTATAAGTATATAAAAAGAAAAGTTCTCCCCTAATATCAACTAAAGCCGTAATTCACTAGAGAATATTAGAAGCCCTCAGCGAAATGCAGTTAAGAAAATGCAACGTGTTTGAGGCGAAGCCGAGTTTTGCATTTTCAACGGAATGAGCAATAGGGATTCTTTATTCGCTAGTATGGAGGCTAGTTGATATTAAAAATATAAGTTTTGAAAACTGAACTTTAAAAGATAATTTAGTATCATGGAAATTAAACTTTAAACTAGATAATTTTTGTAGAATTTGAATAGCTGGGTAAATACTTTAAATTGTTAGAAAAAAACTCCAGCAATCAAATACTGGAGTTAAAATTTTTATTATAAAATAAATCCACTAGCTATTACTTTTCTATCTTTATCATAGAAAACAACCCCTTGTCCAGGTGTAACAGCTCTAACTTTTTCTTCTATAAAGTGAACCTCTATGTTTCCATCAGCTAAAAGAGATAGTCTACATTTGTGAAGTTGATCTCTTGAACGTGTTTTTGCCCAACACTCTAAGTTGTCTAAATCCTCTATTTTATCCATAGAGATAAGATTGATTTTTTCAGCTTTTAAACTATCTTTGAAAAGCATCTCATTGCTTCCAACTACAACACAGTTTCTTTTTGAATCTAGTTCTACAACATAAAGAGGTTTTTCAACTGCTATTCCTAGCCCTTTTCTCTGTCCAATTGTATAGAAAGATAACCCTTTATGTTTTCCTAAAACTTTTCCATCTGTATCAACTATATTTCCTTGTTTACCTGCTTTTCCCTTAGTAGCTTCCATTAAAAACTCTTTTAATTTTCCATCTTCAACAAAACAGATCTCTTGAGAATCTTTTTTAGCATAAACCCTTACTCCTAAAAGCTCAGCTAACTCTCTAACTTTTGATTTTTCTAAATCTCCTATTGGGAATTTTAGATATTTTAGATTCTCTTTATTCATTTGAGAAAGGAAATAAACTTGATCTTTTCCCATATCGTCACCCATAGAAAGAACACCATCTTTCAATTGAGTATAATGCCCAGTAGCCATGAAATCTGCCCCTTTAGAACGAGCAAAATCAATAAGTTTACCAAGCTTAATATATCTATTACATATCATACATGGATTTGGAGTTTTTCCATGCAGATATTCATCTACAAAATAATCAATTACCTTTTCTTTAAAATCCTTTGTTACATCAAGAAGATAGAAAGGAATCCCTAAATCATCACAAACTTTTTTAGCATCTTCATCTTCAGGTTTGCATGTTCTCATAGTGATACCGATTACATTGTACCCCTGTTTTTTTAGTAGATATGCCACTGTTGAGCTATCTACACCACCACTCATAGCCACAGCTATTGTAGTATTTTTGTTGTTTTCATCATATTCAAGGTATTTTGAAAACTCGTTGTTAATGTTATTCATATAAAACCACCTTTAATATTAAATTTGATTCTTATCTAAAAATGATTTGATTTAATGAATGAAAAAGTGTTATTATTCCAAAAACAAAAATTATTAATCCTGATATTCTTGAAATTTTTATTAAATTTTCCTCAGTAATAGTTCTTCTCCAGTGAGAAAGAAGATATGTAGTTGTAAACCACTCTAAAGCTCCACCTATGAAAATACCACTACTTACCATAAAAGGTATATACTCACTATCAGAATCAAAAAGTCTTAAAGTTGTAAAAATAACCATAATGGTAAAAATGCTTGAAATATTAGCAAGAGCTATAAAGAAAGTTGTAAAATAGTTTTGAATTAGCCCAACAGGATCAGCTTCAACTTTTTTTAGTTTCATCTTATTTGACATTTTTTTCAATCCTACAACTAAAAGGAATACAGCTATACCTGTTTCAAGGTAACACTCATATTGTTTTACAATATCTTCTACTTGGTTAAGAAACAAAAGAGCTGTTAAGCCATAAACAACATCTATGGTTACCATTCCTAGAGAGGATATATACCCCTCTTTTTGACCCTCTACCAATGTTTTTTCCATGCAATATATTCCAACTGGACCAAAAGGAAGCGAAAGAATTAAGCCAGTAATAATTCCTTTAAAAAATGTTAAGTCCAAAATACAACCTCCAACTATTGATTAATTATACTATTATTTTTACTTTATAAAAATAAATTTCCTTTAGAAAATAAAATTAATTTTAAATCATCTATCTTTTAGATAATCATCATTAAAATTATAACATAAAAAAATTTGAATTTCTATTTGTTATTAAAAAATGTAAGAAAAAAACAGAAAAATCTTATTTGAAACTTTTAGGGAATAGGGTATAATTATACTAGATAAGGAAAAAGGGGGATAAGTTTGAAAAAAAAGTTGACAGAACAGGAGATAGAGGCTCAAATGGAAAGGGCATTAGATAAGATTCCTTTTGAGATAAAAAAGATAAAATTTGCCCTTGAGATTATAAAAAGGGTGAAAAGAGTAAAAAAATTATTTAAATTTTAATATAAAATGGTTTGTATGGAGGAGATATGTTATCTGAAAAATTAACAAAGAGAATAGGAACAATAGCTAGAGAGTTTGAGAAAATGGGATATACATTAGAGGAGGATCTTCTTGAACTTGCTGAGATGAGAGAGGATATAGCTGAAAGGTTGGAAAATACAAAATTTAAAAAGATAGAGTTTTATGAGGACAAGGAGCTTCATTCAGTTGGAATGACTTTGGAAGATGTACAGATAGAGTTTTTCATAACTGAGGGAGAGGACGAGGAAGGACCTTGGTATGAGGCAGAGGCAGAGATAATATTCTTTTAATTAATATAAAGGGGAGTGAGTAGAATGAAGATTTTTGACGGACATGCTGATATTTGGTTTGATGTGGCATCTAAAAGAAAAAAGGGGTTAGAAAATATAGTAAAAAATTATCACTATGATAGATTTAATGCTGGAAAAATCATGGGAGGAATTTTTGTAGCTTATCTTGATGATGAAAGTGTTGTTGTAGATGATGAAAAAGAAATGATGTTTATGGTAAACTCTGCAATGCACGAATTGAGAGAGAATCAAGATCTATTTAATATTATAAAAAATCAAGGGGATTTCAACAGAGGGCTTGTAAGTGAAAAAATGAATGTTCTTATGGGAATAGAGGGATTAAGAGCTATAAAAGAGAATCTTGATTGGTTGGATACTTTCTATGCTCTTGGATTTAGACATGCCTCTCTTACTTGGAATGAGCAAAATGCTTTAGCCACAGGGGCTAGAGGAGATGAAAATAGAGGGATCACTCCACTTGGAATAGAGGCAGTAAAAAAATTGAATAGATTGGGAATGGTTGTTGATGTTTCCCATGCTAATGAAAAAAGCTTTTGGGGAATCTATGAGGCAAGTAGTAAGCCTATTATAGCATCACACTCAAATGCAAGAAGCTTATGTGATCATGTGAGAAACCTAAGAGATGAGCAGATAAGAGCAATTGCTGAAACAGGTGGACTTGTAGGGGCAGTGGCTTTTAAAGGCTTTGTAAGTGCCAATAAAGAGGAGCAAACTCTTTCAAAATATGTAGATCATATTGATCATATGGTGGATTTAGTAGGGGTAAAACATGTTGGAATAGGTTTTGATTTCTGTGAGTATCTATATGATGATAGAGAGGGTAGAGATATGAATCCTCTTGGATTGGAAGATGCTTCAAAAGCTCAAGATGTAATTGCTGAGCTTAGAAGAAGAGGGTATAAAGAGGAAGATATTAGAAAAATAGCATATGAAAACTTTATGAGAGTAATAGAAAATACATTGATAAAATAATCTTATAGGGGTGGGATATGGAGAGAGAACTTTGGATATATGATTCTTTTACTAATGAGAAATTTAAGGGAAATCCAGCAGGAGTTGTGTTAGAGGGTAAGGGGTTAGATGAAGATCAGATGCAACTAATAGCTAGAGAATTGGGATATCCTGAAACAGTTTTTATTTTTAAAGATAGTTCTAAGATTAAAGTGAGATTTTTTACTCCTAAAGAGGAGATTGATCTGTGTGGACATGCTACCATTGCCTATGGAACAGCTCTTGTGGAAAGTGGTATGATTGATGTAAACGAGGGAGAAAATAGAATTGATATAGAAACAAATCTTGGAATTTTACCAATTATAATAACAATGGAAAATAAAAAGATTAAAAATATTATGATGTATCAAGCTTCACCAAAATTATCTAAAGATTTTATTTTAGATAGAGAGAAATTGGCTAAATCTCTGAATATTTCTAAAGATGATTTTAGAGAGGATATTGATATAGTAAAAGCTTATACAGGGGTATGGGATTTGATGATACCTTTAAAAAGTAAAGAGGCTTTAGATAATATAGATGGAAACATGAATTTAATAAAAGAGTTAAGTAGAGAGTTAGAAATTATCTCATTACACCCATTTTATTTAGATGAAAATAAGCAACTATATGCTAGAAATTTAGCCCCTATTGTGGACATAGATGAAGAAGCTGCAACTGGAACTTCTAATGGAGCTTTAACTTATTATCTTTATTCTCTTGGAATAGTAAAAGATAGAGAGGAGATCTCTGTTATTCAAGGGGAGCAAATGGGAAGAAAAAGTGAAATAAGAGGAAAAATCCAAATTGAAAATGGTGAGGTAAAAGTTTTAATTGGTGGTACAGCACTTAAAATAATTGAGGGGAATTTAATTTAAAAGAAAACTTATATAATTGATAAAGATGCAACTATGCAAATGTGTAGTTGCATCTTATTTTTTTAAGTAAAACTTTACACAATCTTTACATTGAATTATATTTATTTTAACATTGAAAAGATATAATTTGAATTAAATATAGTTCAAGGAGGAGAAATGAAGATGGAGTATGGAGTAATCGACATTGGTTCAAATACAATTAGGCTTTCTATTTTCAAATATAACAAAGAAGCTAACACAGTAAAACTTATAACAAACAAAAAAATTATAGTAGGGCTTACTGGTTATGTAAAGAAAGGTCAACTTTCAGCTTTAGGTATAACAAAATTATGCCGTACACTTCAAAAATTGAAAATAAGTTTAGAAAACTTTGAAATAAAGGATTATTCAGTTTTTGCAACTGCTTCTTTAAGAAATATTTCAAATACAGAGGAAGTATTGAAAGAGATTGAAAAAACAACAGGAATGAAACCAGAAATTATAGTTGGAGAAGAGGAAGCAAGACTTGATTTTATTGGAGCAAAATCTGGAATGAATCTTGAAAGAGGAATTTTAGTTGATATTGGTGGAGGAAGTACAGAGATTGTATTATTCAACAATGGGGAGATAGAAAGATTAACAAGTATTCCAATAGGAGCTCTTAATCTTCAAAATAAAATTGTAAAACATATAGTTCCAGAAGAAAAAGAGATTAAAAAAATGAGAAAAATTATAAAAGAAGCTCTTAAAGAGTTAAATTGGGAGCATGAACAAAATTATAAATACCTTTATGGTATTGGAGGTTCATCAAGAGCTTGTATGAATATTATAAAAGAATCAAAAAATCTTCCATTAGAGGATAAATCTTTCTTTGTTGAGGAACTTTATAATATTGTAGATATTTTAAAAAATGGTGGAACTTGTGAAGAAACAAAAGAATTATACAGATTGATTCCAGAAAGAATATTTTCTTTTGCAGGAGGAGCAGTAATTTTAAGAGAAATTGTTGATACCTTTGGTGTAGAAAAAGTTATCATTAGTAAAAATGGTGTAAGAGAAGGATATTTTATTGATAGAGTTATAAAAAAAGATGAAGAGAAGGTAGAAAATAATGAATCTTAATAATTATATTGAAAATAGGGAGATTTCTTGGTTAAAATTTAATGAAAGAGTGCTTGAAGAAGCAGTTAGTGAAGATAACCCACTTCTTGAAAGACTAAAATTTTTAGCAATATTCACTAGCAATCTTGATGAATTTTTCATGGTAAGAGTTGGAACAATGAACGATTATATAAAATATGTTCCAGACTATGTAGATGGAAAAACAGGAATGAATGCTAGAGAGCAACTTGAAAAGATTTATGAAATATCAAATAGACTTTATCAAAAAAGAGATAAAGTTTTTGATAAACTTATGGAGCTTCTTGAAAAAGAAAATTTAAAAAAAGAGAAGATAAAAAATCTATCTAAAAAGGAGTTATCTTACCTAGAAAAATACTTTTTTAATAATGTATTTCCTATGTTATCTCCATTGATTATAGATACTTGGCATCCATTTCCCTTTATTCCTAACAAACAATTAAATGTTATAGTTTATCTATCTAATAAGAAAAAAGAGGTACTTGGAATGGTACCTGTTCCAAATAATATGGAAAGAGTTATTATGATAGATAAGGAACTTGGAAGATATGTACTTTTAGAAGAGGTAATTTTACATTTTGTAAAAAATATCTTCTCTATGTATGAACTAAAAGAAAGCTCTATTATGAGTGTAACAAGAAATATGGATATAGAAACTGATGTAGAAAACTACGATGAAAACCTTGATTACAGACAATATATGAAGCAAATTGTAAAAACTCGTAATAAGTTAGAACCTCTTAGAATGGAGATACAATCTAGAATTAGCGAGAAATTTTTAGATGCTCTACTACAAAGATTAAATCTTTCAGAGGAGCAAGTATTTACTTTTAATTGTCCAATAAATTTAAGTTACCTATTTAATATCAGCAGTTTTTTACCACCAAATATAACAACAAAACTTTCTTATAGTGCTTTTTCACCAGTTGTTCATCCAATAGCAGATAAAAAACATAGTATGATAGATTTTATAGAGAAAAAAGATCTACTACTTTTCTATCCATTTGAAAGTATGAAACCTTTCTTAAATTTGATAAAAGAGGCATCAGAAAGAGAAGATGTACAATCTATAAAAATAACTTTATATAGAATTTCAAAGGATTCTAAGTTGGCAGAATATTTGATAAATGCTGTGGAAAATGGAAAAGATGTCACAGTTTTAATGGAGCTTAGAGCTAGATTTGATGAAACAAACAACATTGAGTGGGCTCAAAAATTAGAAGAGGCAGGTTGCCATATAATCTACGGAACAGACGGATTTAAAGTTCACTCAAAAATCTGTATGATAACTTATAGAAAAGATGGAGAGATCAAACATATTACTCAAGTGGGAACAGGAAATTACAATGAAAAAACTTCAAAAATGTATACTGACTACTCTCTTATGACTTCAGATATAGAGATTGGAAGAGATGCAGATATCTTCTTTAAAAATATGTCTTTAGGAAATCTTATGGGAGTATACAAAAAACTTTGGGTAGCTCCATCTAGTTTTAAACAAAATATCTTAAAAAATATAGAAAATGAGATAGAAAAAGTTAAAAGAGGAGAAGAGGGTAAAATAGTTATAAAATGTAACTCTTTTACTGATAAAGATCTTATAATAGCTCTGGCAGAGGCTTCTGATTTAGGAGTAAAAATAACTCTTGTCGTTAGAGGAATCTGTTGTCTTGTTCCACAAACAGAGGGAAAAACAAGAAATATAAAGGTTGTAAGTGTTGTTGGAAGATTCTTAGAGCACTCAAGAATATATAGTTTTGGAGATGGAGATGAACAAGTTCTTTATATAGCTTCTGGAGATATGATGACAAGAAATACAGAGCATCGTGTGGAAGTTGGTTGTCCAGTTCTTGATAAAGATATAAAAGAGAGAATCAATTCTCAAATAAAAACTATTTTAGAGGACAATCAAAAGGCTAGAGTATTAGAACCTAATGGAGAGTATAAGATTGTTTCTAGTTCAGAAAGTGAAAGAAAGATAAACTCACAAGAGGAGTTTATTAGAGAAGCTGAGAAAAATGTTTATCAAATAATATTGGAAGAACCAAAGGTAATAGAAGAGAAAAAGTCTGTTAAAGAAGGATTCTTAAAAAAATTATTTCATTTTTCATAAAAGTAAGGCTGTTAAAAATTGTTAATCAATTTTTACAGCTTTTTTTAATTTAGCTATAACTATACTTAAAATCTAATATAAGCATCTATGAAATTTTACTAAAAGATTGACAAGGGATAAAATAATTGTTATAAATGAAATAGTGGAAGAATCATTAAAAGAAATAATAAAAGTAGTTATAAAATTGAGAGGAGATATTTTCTAAAAAATTTAATATATTATTGATTTCTAGAAGATACTAAATTTATTTCTTTTGTATTCAGAACATAAACGTATTTTGAGGGGTGGCTTCTATGAAAACTATTTTTGACAAAACAAACTTTGTAAATCTTCCTATTAAAAACAGGATTTTCAGAAGTGCTGTTTGGGAGGGAGTTGCAAAAAATGAACATATGACTGATGAGCTTTTCAGCATATATGAGGAATTAGCAAAAGGGGGAACAGGGGTAATTATAACAAGTTTTGTTACTATAAATCCAGATGATATTCCTGCTCCTAATATGTTGGGAATATATGACGATTCCTTTATTGAAGAATATAAAAAGCTTACAGATATGGTTCACTCTTATGGAGCTAAAATATTTATACAACTTGTAGCTGGAGGATCTCAAGGTAGAAATAATGTTAATTTAGGGAAAACAATCTACGGACCTTCTACTCATACCAATCCAATTACAGGAATTGAAGCTGTGGAGATGTCAAAAGAGAAGATTGATGAAGTAGTAAAACTTTTTAGAGATGCTAGTGCAAGAGCTAAAAAGAGTGGTTTTGATGGAGTTGAAATTCATGCTGCTCATGGATATCTAATCAGTCAATTTTTAAATCCTCTATTTAATAAAAGAGAAGATGAGTATGGAGGAGATGTTGATGGTAGAGGTAGACTTCTAATAGATACTTATCTTTCAGTTAGAGAAGCTGTTGGAGATGACTTTATAGTTGGTATGAAGATCAACTGTGATGACTTTGTAGATGGTGGATTTAACTTTGGAGAAAGCTCTTGGATATGTGAAAGAATGGCTATGATGGGAATGGACTTTATTGAAATCAGCGGAGGAAATGCTATTAGAAAAGTTACATCTCCAGAGGAAGAAAGCTATTTTAAAGCTTTTGCTAATATAATTGCTGAAGATAACAATATTCCTGTTGTTCTTGTTGGAGGAAATAGAGATATTGATAGCATAGAAGAGATTTTAAATAATAGTAGTATTGAGTATTTTGCCTTTGCTCGTCCTCTTATTCGTGAGCCTAATTTAGCTAATAGATGGGAGAGTGGAGATAGATCAAGAGCTAAATGTATCTCTTGTAATAGATGTAAAGGGGAAAATGGAGTAAGTTGTATTTTTAATAGATAATGTTAATAAGCTGAGTAGATCAATTTAGATTTACTTGGCTTTTTTTATCGAGAATGTGAAAAAAAGTCTGTAAATTAAAATAATAAATGCTTTAAATAGCTTTCTATGATAAAATT
>JADYUE010000021.1 GCA_021531615.1 Fusobacterium varium
GCTTTAGTTGATATTGGGATAAAATTTTGCTTTTTATAATATTTATAGGTAATAGGTGAGTAGTTACTAATGATATTAAAAAAACAGGGAGCTCAATAGCTCCCAAAATTTTTAATTATTTACTTTTCTTTCTAGATTTTGCAGCTTTTTTTTCAACAACAGGGTTCATTTTTTCTAATAGGTTTTTACCAGCTTTGAATTTAGCTACTTTTTTAGCTGCTACTTTCATAGTTTTTTTAGTTTGTGGGTTTACACAAGTTCTTGCAGCTCTTTCAGTTGCTTCAAATTTTCCGAATCCTATAAAAGAAACACTTTCACCTTTTACTAATATTTCTTCAAGAGTATCTATAAAAGCCTTTGTTAATTTTTCTGCTTCTACTTTTGTTTTTAATTCAGCTTTTGTTCCAAATAATTCTACAAATTCCTTCTTAGTCATATCAACCACTCCCGACTCTTTTATTTGTTTGTAACTGCTCTTATTACTACATTAGCACTTTTTCCCACAAAATTCAATAATATTTTAAATTTTATTTAGAACCCTTTTATTACATCATAATTTAATTCTTTTATAACTTCTATTGCTAATGAAATAGCTGATTTTAGATCATCTATTGAAGCATAAGAGTAGTGAGTATGAATATATCTTGTAGGAATTCCTAATACAAGAACAGGTATTCCTGTTTCAGAAATATGATATTTTCCTCCATTTGTTGATCCTTTTTCTCTAGCTATAACTTGATATTTAATTCCTTTTTTATTAGCTATATCTTTAGCAAACTTTAAAACTCTAGGATTTGAGATCATAGCTCCATCAACTACTCTTAATTGAACACCTTTTTTCAATGCTCCATGAGCTGCTGTTCCCTCTTTAAAGCTATCGTCTGCTGGAGATCCTTCAAACACTATAGCAAAGTCAGGTTTTACTCTATAAGCTGCTACTTGAGCCCCTCTTAATCCAACTTCCTCTTGTGATGCAAATGCTCCAACTACATTTACATTTTCTATTTTTTCATCTCTAACAGCTTTTAAAACCTCTATTGAAGCAGCACATCCCAATCTATTATCAAAAGCCTTAGCTCTCATTATCTCTATTTTTTCATCATATACAAAAGTTACATCTGGAACAATAGGGTTACCTACTTCAATTCCATACATTTCAGTAGTTTCTTCATAGCTACTTGTTCCAATATCAATTGTAAGTTCTGACATTTTAGGAAGTCTATTTCTCTCTTCATCAGTCATAAAATGAGGTGGTTTAGAAGTAACTATTCCTCTTACATATTCTCCTCTGCTATTTTTAATTAAAACTGCACTAGCTGGAACATTTCCAACATGCCAACCACCTAGAGTAAGGAAACTTATTGATCCATTTCTATTTACATTTTCTACAATAAATCCAACTTCATCAGTGTGGCAATCAAGAGCTACAGTAGGTCTATTTGTATTTGCTTCCTTTTCATGAAGTCCCATATATAAGTTATTGATTGAATCTCTTTCAGAACTTAAAAAAGGTAATTCTTTTTTTATCACTTCAATTACTTCATCTTCATATCCTGGAGCTCCAAATGTGTTTGTTAATTTTTCGATCATCTTTATTAAATTATCCATTTCCTCTTCTCCTTTTGATTTAAATTTTATTTATTTCTTAAAACTTAATTCATCAAATCTAATATAACTTGTTGGTTTTGCTCCTTGAACTGCATTTACAGCTGCAATAGTATCATTTGTATAGTAAATTGGTAATACTGGCACATCTTCATAAATAATATCTGCAACTTTAGCATATAATTCTTTTCTTAATTCTGGATTCACCTCTTTTTTAGCTGCATCTAATAATCTATCCATTTCAGGATTTACATATTGTGATCTATTTCCTGCTCCTCCTAATTGTGAACTATGGAAGTTAGGGTAGAATCCATAATCTCCATCATAAGTAGATGGTCCCCAACCTAGTGAAAACATATCTAAATCCCCTTTAGCTGTTGCTGCAAGGAAAGTTCCCCATTCTAATGATTCAATAGATACTTCAAGTCCAATCTCTTTTAATTGAGCTTGAATAATTTCACACATTTGCATTCTTACTGGACTGTTACTTACACCTAATCTTAATTTTGTTCCAACTAACCCTTTTTCTTCAATTATTCTCTTAGCCTCTTCAGGATTATAATCTAAAACTTTAGAATCTTTGCTATATCCAAATGTACCTGGAGCAACAAAACTATTAGCTTTTTCAACTGTTCCCATCATAATACTATCAATGATAGCATCTCTATTTACAGCCATTGCTATAGCTCTTCTTACATCTCTATCTTTTATTATATCTCTATTTGTTGCAAATCCAAGATAGTTAGTACTAATACCACTTTTTTCTTGGTATGTCATTTTCTCTGCATTATCTAAAACTATTTTTCTTGATTCTGGGCTTAAATCTGCTGTCATATCAATTTCACCAGTTTCTAGTCCTATTACTCTACTATTTTCTTCTGGTACTGCTCTTACTTCAATAAATTTTATAGCTGGAGCTCCTTTAAAATACTCATTAAAAGCTTCAAGAGTTATTCTATCTCCAACTTTCCAAGAACTATATTTATATGGTCCTGTTCCTGCTGGATTTTCAAAATATTTTTCTCCAAGTTCTTTATGAGCTTTTCCATCTATTATTGATGCTGTTTTATGACTTAGATGAGCTAATAATGGTGCAAAAGGCTCACTTGTAGTTAATTTAACAGTATTATCATCTATAACTTCAATATTAGAGATCAATTTATATAGATGTGCCACTTTTGGAAGTGTTTTAGCTCTTTCTAATGTATATTTTACATCATTTGCACTAAATACATCACCATTATGGAATTTTACCCCTTTTCTTAAATGAAACACAATGTTATTTTCATCTAATCTTTCCCAACTTTCCGCTAATCCTGGAACTAACTCTCCTGTAACTTCATCGATTTCAACTAATCTGTCATATACTACTGCTACTATTCTTTGTGAATATTGCTCTGTAGTATCTTGAGGATCTAAAGTTTTACACTCTGATATCTGTGCAAACACTAAAGTATTTTTTTCATCTTTAGCTTTTTCTGCCTCTTTTCCACAACTTACAAATAAAACTGATAATAAACATAATAGAATTGCTACTAATCTTTTTTTCATATCTTCCTCCTCTTAATGTTTAATTAGTAATACTAATTATTTAACATATTTTTAAACAAAAGAAAAATATCATATATATATACCTCTTATTCATTTTATTTACACTAAAACTATCCCTTTTTTTCAAGTTCAGAAAAAATAATAATTGTCTATTTTCATCTATCTTTTATCATTTTTTTATGTTAGAATAGTGTTCAGAGGTGAGATTAAATGGAAATATCAGTAACAAATTGGGGCATAACAAAAAAAGGCGAAGAGGTTAAATGTTACACTCTTAAAAATGAATTTTTAGAAGTTGATATCTTAAATTATGGAGGAGTTATAAAGAAAATTTTATCTCCTGATAAAAACGGAAAATTAGAAAATGTCGTTTTAAATCTTAGTAATATAGCTGACTATGAAGAACGTTCTCCATATTTTGGAGCTATTGTTGGAAGAAATGCTGGAAGAATTGCAAATGGTTGTATCACAATCAATGGCATAAAATATTCTCTAGCTAAAAATAGTGGAGAAAACAATTTACATGGGGGAATAGATAACTTTAGTCATAAAATATGGGACTCTAAAGAGATAAAAGGAGAAAATTTCATTGGAGTTGAACTTTCTCTAAAAAGTCCTCACTTAGAAGAGGGATTCCCTGGTAATATTTGGGCTACTGTTACATATAAATTAATAGATAATGAGCTTGTTATTGAGTATAACGCTACTTCAGATATGGACACTTATTTAAATTTAACTAATCATACTTACTTTAATTTAAGTGGTGATTTTAAAAGAGATGTATCTGATGAATATCTAACTTTAGCTTGTAAAAAATTTATAGCTGTTGATGAAGCAACTTTACCTGTAAAAGTTACAGATGTAAAAGATACTCCTTTTGATTTTCAAGAAAGTAGAGAACTTGCTCCATCATTTAAGTCTGATCATGAGCAAATAGTGATTGTAAATCATGGACTAGACCATCCTTTTGTTCTTGATGAAAATAGGGATAGTTATTCTGCTATTTTAGAAGATAAAATATCTGGTAGAAAACTTGAGGTTTACACAGACCAACCAGCTGTGGTAATATATTCTGGTAACTATCTTTATGAAGTAGGAAAATTATCTAATGGTTTAGAGTGTTTAAAATATATGGGAATCTGTTTTGAAACTCAAGATTATCCTAATGTCTTAAATTTTATGCCTGAAAAAGCTAAAATTTATAATAGTTCAAAACCATATTCACAAAAAACTATATTTAAATTTTCTACTATATAATTTTTAACTAATTGGGAGGGGATTTATGCAAGATATTATACTATATGTTGCCATTATTTTAGTAGGTTATTTTATAACAAAAAAGGGACTAATTCCTAAGTTTATTGATAATAAAGTAGGAATGCTACAGAGCTTCTCTCTATTTTTTCTTTTAGGTATGATGGGGTATAAAATAGGTGCTGATAGAGAGTTACTTTCTAAATTCCATATTCTTGGAATTAACTCTGTTATTATCACTATATGTGCAATCATAGGAAGTGTACTTTTAGTTCATATTGTATATAGAGGAGGTAAAAAATAATGGTTGGTATAGCTTTATCAGTTATTATTGGAGGGCTTTTAGGATATTTTTTCCAAACTCCTTTAATCTTAGATCGTGTAGATAATTTAATTAAGCTTGGACTTTGTTTACTTCTTTTCTTTGTAGGAATAGATATTGGAAAAAATAAAGGGGTATTTGATAACTTAAAATCAATGGATAAAAAAGTTATATTACTACCTTTTATAACTATGCTTGGTTCTCTTTTAGGGGGAGCTGTTGCTTCTTTCTTAACTCCACTTTCTTTAGGTGAAACTGTTGCCATAAGTTCTGGTATGGGTTGGTATTCTTTCTCTGCTATTGAACTTTCTAAAATAAGTGCAGAGTTAGGTGGAACAGCATTTTTATCAAATGTTTCTAGGGAGCTTTTATCTATATTCTCAATACCTTTTATAGCTGCAAAGATTGGTTCATTCCCATCTGTTGCAACTGCTGGAGCTACTGCAATGGATTCAGTTTTACCAGTTATAAATAAGAGTAATCCTGCTAATGTATCTATTATAGCTTTTTATTCTGGATTTGTTATAACTTTAGTTGTTCCAATTCTAGTTCCTGCTATGGTAGCTCTTTTCAATCTTGGATAAATCTTTTAATAATATAAAAAAACTTGAGCTGTTATAAATTAATGATTTCTCTTTCATTAATTTATTCAGCTCTTTTTTATTAAATTTTAACTATTTAACCATATCTAGTTTTAGAAATTATCTTTACTATAAAGTTGACATTTTTTGTAAGAAATGTTAATATTTATCTGTTATAAAAATAATAATAAATATTATAAAGAGGTGAAATTAAATGTCAATTATTGAAACTTGGGAAGAGGACCTATATGATGCTACTTTTGATAACATCTATGAAGCTCTTGTAGAGGAATATAAATCTGGAATGTTAACTGTTGAAGAGTTAAAAAGAAATATTGCTGAACAACAACAAGTATTACTTAATGCTTTCTTTGAAGGAGAAACAAAATCAGCTTATTGTAATGCTGTTGTAGATGCTCACCAATTTGTTCTTTCTCTAATCAATAAAGGAAAAATCACTGTAGAAAAATAGTAATCTATCTAATCAGGAGGTTAAAATATGAAAAAAGTTTATGTTTTATTAGCTGAAGGTTTTGAACTTATTGAAGCTCTTACCCCTGTTGACGTATTAAGAAGATGTGGAGCTGATGTAAAAACTGTTTCTATATCTGAGGATAGTTTTGTTACTTCTGCTCAAAAGGTAACTGTAAAAAGTGATTTAGTTTTAAAAGAGAGTAACTTACATGATGGAGATATGTTAATTCTACCAGGAGGATATCCAGGTTATGAAAATCTTGGAAAAGACTCTAATGTAGGAGAACTTGTTAAATTTTATGCAAAAGAAGGTAAATATATAGGAGCTATCTGTGGAGCCCCTTCTGTTCTAGCTTGTAATGGTATTGGAGAGGGAAAAATGGTAACTTGCCACACTTCTATAAAAGATGCTATGTCTAAATATAGTTATCAAGATAAAGATGTTGTTCAAGATGAAAAAATCATAACTGGTATTGGAGCTGGACACTCTTTAGACTTTGCTTTAAAATTAGCAGAAAATTTATTTTCTGAAGAAATTTTAACTAAAGTAAAAACTGGAATGGAATTATTATAAGTGATTATTAAAAGCCCTGTTAAAAAATTTTAACAGGGCTTTTTTATTAATTACTTTTAACCTATAATTTCCAAAAGTAGAGGAGTGTAAACGACTACTACTTTTGAGACGCAGAAACGAAGTTTCTGTGATCCTTAAATTTCCATTAACAAAACTTATACTTTTTAACATCAAGTTGTCTCCATGTCAGTGAATAAAGAATCCCTAGGCTTATTCCGTTGAAAATGCAAAACTCACTCGCAAGCTCGCTCAAACACGTTGCATTTTCTTAACTTCATTTCGCTAAGGTCTTCTAATATTCACTTCCAAATTACATCAACTTGATGTTAGGGATAAATTTATTTTTAATACTCCTAATATCAGCTAAATGTAATTTCCAAAAGTAAAGGAGTACAAACGACTATTACTTTTGAGATACAGGCGAAGATTTATCGGAGTCCTGTAAACATTAATAAAAAGAGAGTTACGAAATCTGACGCTAAAAATTCCGACGTGTTTGAACGAAGTGAGTTTCGGAATTTTAGTCAGATAAGTGTTACTCTCTCTTTATTCTTTGACATGGAATTTAGCTGATATTAAAAAGAAATAGAGATAACTTAACTTGATTAACAATCGCTAATGCAAATGTACTTTGTTAAAACTTAGCTATGTGCTAGATAACTTAGCTTAGCTAGATAAATTATAGTTTTTATTTTTAAAAGAATATTGCCCTAACTAAAGGAGCTATTGCTATAGTTAAAATTCCAGCTATAACTATTGAAAGAGCACTCATTGCCCCTTCTACCTCTCCCATCTCTATCGCTCTACTTGTTCCAACAGCATGGCTTGATATACCTATTCCTATTCCCTTTGCCACTGGATGTTTTATTCTACAAAGAGAACACACATATGGTGCTGACACATTTCCTATTATTCCTGTAACTATAATAGCAAATACTGTTATTGATGGAATCCCTCCTAATAAAGTAGAAAGTTCAATCCCTATAGGAGTTGTTATAGATTTAGGCATAAAAGACAATAGTAATTTTTGATCTATTCCCATAATCTTTCCTAAAACAACTACTGAGATTATAGCAGTTAAAGATCCTGCAACCCCTCCAACCATTATAGGTAAAAAATTCTTTTTCAAAAGATTTAACTGTCTATATAATGGTACAGCAAGTACAACTGTTGCTGGAGCTAAAAAGAATAGTATCAGATCTCCTCCAACCATATAATTGCTAACTGGTACTTTAAAATAATTTAAAAATCCCATAACTATAATTGTTCCTATAAGTAGTGGATTAAATAGTGCTAATTTAGTTTTATTAAATATATATTTCCCTATTTCAAATGCTACAAGACTTATTACCACTCCAAATAGAGGTGTATTAGTTAAGCTTTCCATATTTTTTCTCCTTTCTCTCAATCATATATTGTACTGTTAAACCTGTAACTATCATTGTCAATATTGTTGTAAATATCAATATAAATATTATCTTAAAGATCCCAGTTTTTAAAAGATATAAAGATTCTATAAGTTTAACAGATGGGGGCATAAAAAATATTGTCATATTTACCAATAGAAAATCACTTGCCTTTTCTATCTTCTCTAGCTTTATAACCTTAAAATAAAGCATTACAAATAAAAGTAACATTCCATTTATAGTTCCAGGCAATGGAAATTTTAAAACTTCTGCCATAAGAACACCAATATAATTAATAATAAAAATAATTAAAAATTCTTGTATCATTTTTTCCTCCTGAATATTGATAAAAGATATTTTAGCACTATTTGTTCAGAATTGCAAAAAATTTCAAATATATTTTTTTCTTTGAACATAAAAAGGCTGATTTCAAACGAATCAGCCCTCAAAATTTTTTATTTACTATTTAGTTGGTTTCATTTGTGGGAATAGTAATACGTCTCTAATAGACTCAGATTGAGTTAATAACATGATTAATCTGTCTACTCCAATTCCCATTCCTCCTGTAGGTGGTAATCCATATTCTAGAGCTTCTACGAAGTCATCGTCGATTACTGGAGTTGCTTCATCGTTTCCTCTTTCAGCTTCTTCAACTTGATCTTCAAATCTTCCTCTTTGATCTGCTGGATCTTGTAATTCTGAGAAAGCATTTGCATATTCTCTAGCATCTATAAATAGTTCAAATCTATCTGTAAATCTTGAATCTTCTTCATTTCTCTTAGAAAGTGGAGAAATTTCTACTGGGTGTCCATATACAAATGTAGGTTGAACTATTGTTTCTTCACATTTTTCTTCAAAGAATTGGTTTACTACATGTCCTACTGTATTCATATGTGGAGCTATTTCTACATGATGTTCTTTTGCTAAAGCTTTAGCTTCTTCAAAAGTCATATCTTTATTCCAGAAGTCAACACCTGTAACTTCTTTTATTAAATCTACCATGTGTATTCTTTTGAAGTTTTCAAGAACTAGAGTTTTTCCATTGTATTCAACAGTTGTAGTTCCTAAAACTTTTTTAGCTAGAGTTGTTATAATTTCTTCAGCTAAGTCCATCATATCTGTATAATCAGCATAAGCTTGGTACATTTCGATCATTGTAAATTCTGGGTTGTGTCTTGTATCCATTCCTTCATTTCTGAAGTTTCTTCCTAGTTCGTAAACTCTTTCAAGTCCTCCAACTATAAGTCTCTTTAAGTATAGTTCTGGAGCTATTCTCATATATAGATCCATATCTAGTGTATTATGGTGAGTGATAAATGGTCTAGCTGCTGCTCCTCCAAGAATTGGGTGCATTAATGGAGTTTCAACTTCTAAGAATCCTTTATTATCAAGAATTTCTCTTATTCCTCTGATGATTTGAGTTCTTTTAATAAAAGTATCTCTTACATCTTTATTCATTATTAAGTCTACATATCTTTTTCTATATCTAGTTTCTACATCTGTTAATCCGTGGAATTTTTCAGGTAGAGCTCTTAAATTTTTAGAAAGTAATTCTAATGAACTTGCTCTTAAAGTAAGTTCTCCTGTTTTAGTGATGAAGATTTCTCCTTCTACACCAATTATATCTCCTACTCCAATTTTCTTAACTATTTCAAAAACTTGTTCTCCAAGTGCATCTTGTCTTAAATATACTTGAATTCTTCCTGAACGATCTTCTATATGAACGAATACAGCTTTTCCCTTTCCTCTGTATGCCATTATTCTTCCTGCAGTTTTATATATTAAGTTTTCCTCAGGAGTATGAGTTAAAATGTCCCCTACCATGTACTTCTTATCGAACTTATGCCCAAAAGGGTTTACTCCTAATTCTTTTAACTCGTCTACTTTTTTCCATTGTTCCATGACTAAGCTCTCTTTAGCCACTCTGTCAAAATATCTTTCCATGGTTCTCTCCTTATAAATTTATTTTAATTTAAGCAAATATATACTACTTTTTGTACTCCAAGAAGTATTAGGATAATTTTGTCTTACATAAGTAAAATAATTTCTTGCTTCTTCTTTGTTTCCAAGATTTGCATAGGCTATTGCCATATTATAATATATTTCTGCCTTTTTGTCATTGCTTTTTTCTAAAGATAGTGCTTTCTTAAAATTTTCCACTGCCTTTTTATAATTTTCAACTTGTATACTACTTTGACCTATATAATAGTATAATTGATTACTTTCTTCATAATCCTTGTTAATTTCACTAGCTCTTTGAAAATGTACAAGTGCTTCTACATAATTTCCATTGTTATAACTACTCTCTCCATTTGATAGGAAGTTTTTAAATTGTGTGTAATTTTGATTTTCTATGTTTTCCATAGCATTTTCCATAGTTCCATCAGTAGGAGCAAATATTCCAAAAATTCCTCCTAATATCTCTGGAGAAACACCCTCTATTGTTCCGTTAAGATATTGATTTCCTTTGTTAATATCTCCATTTTTTAGATACCAATTTCCAATAAATTCAGCCAACTCTTTACTAGGAGTAGTTTTAAAATATTTCTCTAAAAACTCAATTTCATCTTTAGTAGCTATATTTTTTGTAGTAATTATATTTTTTAAAGTTTCATTTAAAATACTATTTTCTTCATTAAATTCTAGCATCATAGAATCTAATTTTATATTTTTTTCTCCTGAAAGTGAAAGCGCATCTATTATGCTTAATTTATCATGTTCATCAAGGTTTCCAAATTTCTTTAAAAAATTAAGCTCCTCTTTAACAACTCTATTATTTCCAGCCTTACTTGCTACTTCAATCAACATAAAAGATATCTCTTTATCTCTAAAACTATCTGGAAATGCTATTCTATGTAAAGCAACACTATCTTGTAATAATTTTAAATTACTCATAGCATAATTTTTTAGAATTATATCATAATTATTTTGTTCCGTAAATCTATATTTTAATTTATTTGATATTGTAATTCTTCTAGTTATATCCCCTAAAGATCTTAATTCTACTTCAAAATCCCCTTGGTATATGCTTCTAAATACAAGATTTGTTCCTTTTATTCCCAACTCATAAGAGATATTTTTAGGATAATTTAAAAGTTTAAAGTCATCTTCAGCTTTTAAAGGAACTATTAGATAATCTCCTACATATACTTCAAAATTACTTCCGTTGTATCTTTCTGAATAACTTTTTGTTTTTCCTGTTCTTAAATTTTGAGAAATAACTTGTAATAATCCTGGTGCATCTGTTGTAGTTAATACTATACTTTCTTGCTCTAAAGGAGTACTCTCCCCACTCATACTACTCCAAATATTGTCTATATCTGTATTTTGAGGAAGTCCAGTACAACTATACATAGTTAGCAAAATTAATAAAAATCCTATTATTTTCATTTTTCCTCCTAATTACTTAAAATAGGGCATATAAATTTTGCCCTATTTCAAATAGTTTAATACTCTTTTATAGTTATAGAGATAAGATTAACTTCTTCTCCACCATCTAATATTTTGTAAGTAAAATCTAAAATATTATCCTTATAGCTTAAATTTTCCCCTTTTAGAGTGAATTCTTTTTTAAATCCCTCTCCATAATATACAAATTCTGTTTTTCTTTTCATATCTACATCTAAAATAGTAGCAATACCATTGTTATCTCTATCAATAATCACTCTATCTTTTAAAACAGAAATTTTACATTTTCCAAGCTTACTAAGATACTCATACTCTACAGCTTCAGAAGTTTCAATTTTTTTTCCTGTTACTATCTCATAACTTTTCTCATTGTAACTATCAAGACTTCTAATAATAAATCTACTCATTAATAATAATCCTCTTCATCTCCATCATAGTAATCTTCATTATCAAATTTATCTCCGTAATCTTCATCTTCTCTATCGTAGTACTCATCTTCTTCATAGTCCCCAATATCTTCTCCTAAAAGATATTCCTCTTTCCAATAGTCGATTACTTCACTAGCATCTCCATCATCTAAGATTTCAAGTTCCTCTTCATCTTCATCATAAAGGAATACATGAACATCCCCATCAAAATCCTCTGCTATAATATACTCCTTATCCCCCATTATAACATTCTCTAGTACATGTAATTCATACTCCTCATC
The DNA here is from genome assembly GCA_021531615.1 of Fusobacterium varium. Lineage (NCBI taxonomy): Bacteria > Fusobacteriati > Fusobacteriota > Fusobacteriia > Fusobacteriales > Fusobacteriaceae > Fusobacterium > Fusobacterium varium. The sequence goes on from JADYUE010000021.1 coordinate 11,885, forward strand.
ATCGATATCATAATAAAAAGTTTCTCCTTGTGAATACATAACTTCTTCCCTCCTAAATTTTTTTTAACTTAACATTATAATTTTATGATATTTTATAATTATTTATGATATTTTGTATTTTTTAATATGCTAAACCATCTGTAAATCTGTTCTGTTAAAATAAGTCTCATCAATTGGTGTGGAAATGTCATCTTTGAAAAACTAAGTTTCATTTGTGAAGCTCTTCTTACACTTTCAGAGACCCCATATGAACCTCCAATGATAAAATTAATACTACTTACACCATTAACAGTTAATCTTTCTATCTCCTCAGCCATCTCCTCTGATGAATAATTTTTTCCTTGTATATCTAACAATATATTATATCCACCTATTTTTTCAAGAGTTTTTAAAATTTCCTCTCCCTCTTTCTCAATAGATATATTTCTATTATTGTCATTTCCATCTTCTTTAAGTTCTATAATTCTCATTTTAGCAAAAGATTGCATTCTTTTCAAGAACTCATTTATTCCATCTATAATATATTTCTCTTTTACCTTTCCTACACATACAATAGATATGTTCAAAATTTTCTCCTTTTCATATTTTTATTATATTTATTTTCTTTTAAATAATTTTTCTAAATCATTCATTGTTATTTTTATTATGATTGGTCTACCATGAGGACAAGTATATTCACCTATCTCATGAAGTTCTTCTACCATAATTTCCATCTCTTCTTGTGTCAGTTTTTCATTTGCCTTTACAGCTCCTCTACAAGACATTGAAATTATTATATTCTCCCTTATATCCTTAGATTTATCCTCTTTTAAATTTCTTAAAATCTCTCTAAAAATATTCTCGATACTATCTCTAAAATTCATTATTGGAACTGCTCTAATTAAAATCTCATTATCTCCAAATTCATCTATCTCAAAACCAAATTTTGTAAAACTATCTATATTTTCAAAAACAAGCTCTCTCTCTCTAGGATCAACTAATACCCTTATGGGTACTAATAATTGTTGACTACTAACCTCTTTATTAGAGTATTCCTCTTTTAAATTTTCATAAAGTATTCTTTCATGAACTATATGTTGATCATAGATTTCTAATATTCCATCTCTTTCAACTAAAATGAAAGAATTAAATATTTGTCCCAATACTTTAAAATCTATCTTTTTATTTTTCTTCTGAAAATTATTATCTTTTTTTTCTAATTTTTCCTCTTTTATATCTTCTTTAATTAGTTTTTCTTCTTCAATATTTTCAATTATTTTTTCTTCTTTTTTCTCTTTTCCTAGCCAGTTAAAACTATTTTCACTATCATTTACTTCAAATTCTTCTATTTTTTTATTTTCAATAGGAGTTTTTTGGGGAATTTCGAGAGCTCTCGAAATATCTTCCTTTAATTTATTCTCCTCTTTTCTTTCAACTAGCTTATCATTTATCTCTTTTTTCTCATATTTTTCAACTTTTATATCTTCAAATTGCTTATTCTCTGCTTTTAATGGGACAAATTTTGAAAATTCAGTAAAATCTAAAAAATTATCCTCTTTTTTCTCTTCAAAAGTTGGAGATACAAATTTATCATCTCTATCAAAACTATTTTCTATCTCTTTCAATATTTTTTCATATATAAATTTCTCATCAGAAAATTTTACAATTTTTTTAGAAGGATGAACATTTACATCAACTTCTTGTGGATCTATCTCTAAAAATATTATTGCAAAGGGATATCTTCCTTTCATAAGTTTAGTATAGTATCCATCTATTACTGCATTCTCTATCAATTTAGATTTTACCATTCTACCATTTACAAAGGTAAAGATAGAGTCCTTTGTTGATCTATATAGAGAACCATTTCCTAAATATCCCATAGAAAATTTCTTACAATTTTTTAAAACATTATTTCCAAAAATCTCTACTACTGCATTGTCCAAACCATTTCCAGTAGTTTTTATACTTACCTTATCATCTAATATCAAAGTTATAGCCACATCTGCATTCCCTAAAGCCTCTTGTATAACGATATCCTTTATATTCATATATTCAGTTGTAGTTTTTCTTAAAAATTTTAATCTTGCAGGAGTATTGAAAAATAGATCTTTTATCTCTATTGTAGTTCCTCTATTTCTCTGTATCTCTTTAAGCCCTGTAATCTTTCCACCAGATACATTTACTGCTGATCCTATTGATGATTCTTCGTCTTTTGAAGAAAGTATCATCTTAGAAACTGCTGCTATTGATGATAAAGCCTCACCTCTAAAACCATATGTAAAAAGATTGTATAGATCCTCTTTCTTTCTAATCTTACTTGTAGCATGTCTTTCTACTGACATTAAGAGATCTTCTTGTGACATTCCCTTTCCATCATCACTTATTATTACATGCTTACCACCATTTTTTACATCTATCTTTATATTTTTACTACCAGCATCTAAAGAGTTTTCCAACAATTCTTTTATCATACTTGCAGGATTTTCAACTACTTCTCCAGCTGCTATCATATTTGAAACTGATTCATCTAATACCTTAATTAACCCCATTTTTCACCTCCTTAAAAAAACAACATACTGCTTTTCATTATCTAACATATTTCATATAATTTCAATAGCTTTTTTAATTTTTTTAAAATTAGTTGCCATTTTCTTTTTATTTTGCCATAATTATATTATGATATTTTACTAGAGTTTTAAGAGGTGCTTTATAATGAAAAAAATCTTTATCCTTCTATTTTTTATTTTAAATATAAATATTTTTAGTTATAACTATGACGATTATTCAATTTTTATCCAAGGAAAAAATGCCTATGAACAGAAAGATTATATTACAGCTCAAGAAAATTTTGAAACTTTGATGAGAAGTTTTGGTTACTCTCCTATTTTAAAAAACAACTATGCTTTTTACTTTATTGGAATGACATATTATAAGCTTGGAGATTATGAAAAAGCTGTTTACTATCTACAAAAAGCTGTATTTACTTATAATAGTTCTTTTTTAACTAAGGAATCAAAATTTGAAAAAAATAGTTATCTTGCTGAAAGAGATTACTCTTTAGGGGATGCTCTTTTTAAAATTGATAATTCTGAACTAGGTGAAACATATCTTAAAAGATTGGATTATAACTATTATTCACCAAAAGCAAGTTATTTTGAAAAGAAAGCCTTGCTTTTACTTATGGAGAAAAAAAATGGTTTTGAAGATTACTATAATTTAAAATTTAATGAAGATTTAAAAGCTGCTGATAAATTATCTGATGATAAACTTTTAAAAGTTACAGAATATTTTTATAGTCAAAAAAAATTTGATAGTGCTATTTATACAGGAAAGAAAATTCTTTCTTCAACTTCAAAAGATTCAGAAATAAAGGAAAAAGCTATTATAGAAATTTTTAAAAGTTATCTTCGAGAAAAAAACTATAAAGAGATTATAGATATAGCAAATAAATATGATAAAATTATTGATTCAAATATTCTATTTTTCTATAAAGGACTTGCTTACTATAATTTAAAAGATTTTTCAAGATGCCTTTATTCCTTTGAAAATATAAAAGATGGAAAATATTTTCCTACAGCTCTCTTATATATTAGTGGAATTTACTACTCTTTTGGAGATTATAACAAAGTTATTACAACAGTAAATAAAATCTCCACTAAAAATATTATAGCTGATATTTTATTAGCTGACTCTTATTTAAAACTAAAAAAAGAGAGAAAATTTGAAGAAACAGCTAGAAAAATTATAAATAACTACCCTAATTCATATGAAGGATTATTTTTTGCTTTTATTTTAGAAAATAAAAATATGGATTTAGCCTCTCACAATGCAACTTTTAAAATAGGTTTAATTATTGACAACTTTTTAAATTCTACTAAAGATAATAGTGATGAGGTGTTTGATAAAATTAACTATTTAGAATTAGATAAATTATGTAATATATCTAAAATGCAAAATGAAGAGTTATTAAAAATCGAACTTCAAAATAGTAGTTTTGTAAATAAATATTCTATTTCAAATGGTGTTGCTATTACTAACATTTTAGAAAAAGGTAAGTTTTATGATTTAGCATATAAGAACTCTTCTAATTATAGAAAGGAATTTTTTAAATATAGAGATCTTATAAAATACAACTATCCTCTATATTATAAAGATATTGTTGATAACTGCTCTACAAAATATGATATTCCTCAAGAGCTTATATACACAACTATGCTTTTAGGAAGTAACTTTGATAGAGAGGCTATCTCTGAAAACTCTAAAATTGGTTTAATGATGGTTCCTTTTAAACACACTGAAGAGATTGATGAACTTTTAAAACCTGAAGTTAATATTGAATTAGGGGCTAGAAAATTAAAGGAGCTTTTAAAAAAATATAATGGGGATAAATTAAAAACACTTATTCATTACAATTTTGGAGAGCGTGTAGTAAAAAATATAAAATTCGATTTTGATGGAGATATTAATCTTGATACCATTTCTAACCCTCAAGAAAAATATGAGGTTCAAAACTTGATTATAACATATATCTTCTATAAAAAATTATATAATTTTTAAGATTTAAAAAGGAGAAAAAATGCGTGACACTAGATGGATTTATAAAAATAGTTCCAATGATATATATAATAATTTTAATTTAGATAAAGATATTACTACCTTGCTTTACAATAGAGATATTATTAATGGGGAAGATATTAAAACTTTTTTATATGGTGGAGTTGAAGATATTACCTCTCCGTTCTTGCTAAAAGATATAGATAAAGCAGTTGAAAGATTAGAAATAGCTAAAGAAAAAGGAGAGCCTGTTTGGATCTATGGAGATTATGATGTAGATGGAATTACTTCTGTTTCCCTTTGCTATCTTGCTCTTAAAGAGCTTGGTTACAATGTAAAATATTATATTCCCCTTAGAGACGAGGGGTATGGACTAAATATTGAAGCTCTCGATCATATAAAAAGTGAAGGTGGAACTCTTGTTATCACTGTTGACTGTGGAATCTCATCTCATAAGGAGATTGCTCATGCTAATGATATTGGAATAGATATCATTGTTACAGATCATCATGAGATAAACAATGGAAATCCCCCTGCTTTTGCAGTAATTAACCCTAAAAGAGAGGATAATGAATATAAGTTCAAATATTTAGCTGGAGTAGGAACAGCTTTTTTCCTTATCTCTGCTCTTTTTGAAAAAAACAGTTTAAAAGATGAACTGTATAAATATCTTGATATTGTAGCTATTGGAACTGTTGCTGATATTGTTCCTCTGCTAAAAGAGAATAGAATCTTTGTAAAAGAAGGGCTTGAACATCTTAGAAGAAGTAAATGGCTTGGTATCAATATGCTTATAAAAAAAATATTTGAAGACTATGAAACTAGAAAATTTAATACCTATGATATAGGGTTTATAATTGCTCCTATATTCAATGCTGCTGGAAGGCTTGAAGATGCTAAAAGAGCTGTTGAGCTTTTTATCGAAAAAGATCATAGAGTATGTTCAACTATAATTAATGAACTTCTTAGTAAAAATAGTGAAAGAAAAGAGATTCAAGAGGATATTTTCCAAAAAGCTGTGGAAAAAATTGAAAATGAAAAACTTTATGAAAATGCTGTCCTTATAGTTGGTGAGGAAGGTTTTCATCATGGGGTAATTGGAATTGTAGCGTCTAAAATCCTAGATAGATATTATAAACCTACAATTATTATGGAGATAAAAAAAGATGAGGGAATTGCTACTGCCTCTTGTAGAAGTATTGAAGGATTTAATATTATAGAGGCTATTAATAATTTTTCAGATCTTCTTTTAAAATATGGGGGACATAGCGGAGCTGCTGGTTTCTCTATTAAGATTGAAAATATTCCTGAATTTTCAAAAAGATTAAATGAACATGCTGAAAAAACTATTTCAGACATAGCTTTTGTAAAGCCAATTAAGATTGATAAACCTTTAGCTTTCTATAAGATCTCATATGATTTTCTTGATAAGATATCTCTACTTGAACCTTTTGGTTTTGGAAACTCATCTCCTATCTTTTCTCTAAATAATTGTCAATTTGACAATCTGAGATTGATAGGGAAAGATAGAAAACATATTATGTTAAATATTATAAAAGATGGATATGAGTTTAAAAATTGTGTTTGGTTTAATAGTGATGATATCTTTGAAGAGTTAGTTTCTCTTACAAATATAGATATAGCCTTTAAATTGAAACTTGAAACTTTTAAAGATAAGTATCAATATAAAATTTTTATTGAAGATATAAAAGAGAGTATCAATATTGAAAATAGCACTATACATAATTTTGATCTTTATGATACTACTTTTCCAATAGAAACAGTAATATATACAAGAAGGAAATTAGAGTCTAATGAGTTAAAACTAGCTTTTTCAGATGTTGGAATCACTGTTGCCAATAATAAAATGTACCTAGGAACATTGGATAATTCCACTGAATATCTTCTTACATCTTTAAAAAATATGTATAACCTTGATTTTAATGTTAAGTTAAAAGATGTTATTATGAAAGATGAAAACTACAATGTACATATTTTAATTGATAAAGATTACTCTTTTAGATCTTATGCTATTAAGCAAGGAGAACTTTTTAAAGAGATTAAAAACTTTTTAATTCAAGAGTTTCAGTATAACTCTATTCAGAAAAAAATATTAGCTTCTATATTTAAAGAGAAAAAAAATATTATTGCAAACATGAAAAGAGGAAGAGGGATACAAACTATAATTCAAACAGTAGGATTATATTTTAAAAATATTAATGAAAGAGCTTTGTTAATAACAGATGAAAATATAAATCAAAAAACTCTATCTTGTATAGATCTAAGCAATAAATATTCAGATAATTTTGATTTTTATATTCTTTTAAATCCAACTATAGATATGATAAAAAAAGTTGCAAATAAAAGATTTTTAATAATTTCAGAGGAAAATAATCTCAATATAGAAAATATCGAGATTATTAAAGATTCTTTCTCTATTCCTGAGAATATAATCTTCTCCTCTGAAAATGAGATTTTAAATAAGCAACATATTTTCTCTAAAAAACTTACATATGAAGAGAGAAAAAACATTATAAAAAATCTTTCAAAATATAAAACTATCTATTCTACTGAAGATATTTTATGTTATCTTTAAAGTCTAAAAGAGCTACTGCAACTGTGCAATAGCTCTTTCTTTTATTCTTTATTAAATTATTCTTTAATCCATTTCTTGTAAATTGCATCAACAATAAGTCCAATAGCATTATCTCCAGATACGTTACAAGCAGTACCAAATGAGTCTTGTGTAATGTAAAGAGCAATCATTATAGCTTGAAGTTCTTCAGTTCCAAGTCCAACCATATAAAGGAATGGTAGAGCTGTCATAATTGATCCTCCAGGTGCTCCAGGAGATGCAACCATAGCTATTCCAAGAGTAGCTATAAATGGAACTACTGTATTGATTGAAATAGGAAGTCCATTCATCATACAAACTGCAGTAGCACAAGCTGTAATTGTTATCATTGAACCTGCCATGTGAATATTTGCACAAAGTGGTACAACAAAGTTACGAATCTCTTCTGATATTCCATCAGCTTTAGCACATTCAAGGTTTACAGGAATTGTTGCTGCTGAAGATTGAGTTCCTACTGCTGTTGTATATCCAGGAATTTGATTTTTTAGAAGCATAAGTGGGTTTTTCTTAGAGATTCCACCAGCTACAAAGAAAGCAAATACTAGATATAGTAGGTGCATAATAATTACAATGATAAATACTTTCCAAAGAATTCCTAATATTGCAAAAGTTTTACCTGAACGAGTCATATCTATAAAAGTTCCACAGATATATAATGGTAGGAAAGGAACTATAATAGTATGTAAAACTTTATTTATAATAGCTGAGAAATCTTTCATAAAGTCATATAGAGTATTTCCAATCTCTTTTCCTCTCATTGTAGACATACATAATCCAAGGATAAATGCAAGAAGCACTGCTGCTAATGTATCTAATATTGGAGTAACTGAAAGACTAAGATATGGAGCTACTGAAATTCCAGCTGTTTTTGCAATTCTTTCTAATGCTTTTGGATCCATAAAGCTCATAAATAAACTATTTGCTACAAAGAATGATACAGAACCTGCAATTAAAGTTGATGCATAAGAGATTGCAGCTGTGATACCAAGAAGTTTTCCTGCTCCTTGAGTCAAATCAGCAATTCCCATTGTAACAAATGCTAAAATCATCATAGGGATAACAAATTTTAAGAACATACTAAATAAGCTAGATGCTGTTACTATTAAACGCCCAACCCATTCAGGAAGATACATTCCAATAAGAATACCTAAAATGATACCAATAATTAGTTTTGGCACAAGACCAATTTTGATTTTTTGTTTTTCCATTTTTCCACCTCATATAATATTTGAATTTTAACCCTTTAAAATTCTTAACAACTTAAATAGTTTTTTCATTATTTTATAATTGACTTTATAAAATAATTTTCTTTTATGTTCGAACGCATTAACAATAATACACCAAATAAGAGAAAATTGCAAGTATTTATAATATTTTTTTTTGAAATTGAACAAAAATATTTTTTATATTTTTATAAAATAATGAAAATATATAAAATAAATTTTTTATTGATCATATAAAAAAATTTTCTTTTTAAATATATTTGCTTTTTTCTTTAATTACTACTCTTCTTCAAATTTTCTTAATTTCTTTTTTTATTTATATTTTTAATTTTTAAATTATATTTTGTTTATAAAAGAAAAAGAGCTGTAAAGATTAATGAACAAAAATCATCAATCTAAACAGCTCCCATCTATTTAATTTACTTTTATTTTATTAATATATCAACTATATCTATTTTCTTCTCTTGTAATCCATTCTCTAATAAAAACTCTTGAGTATTTACCAAATCTTTAATATCACTCTCTTTTATCTCACTATTAAAATCATATAATGGATAAAGTTCCAATACCTCTTTCTCTGTTAATCCTGTATCTTCTGCAGTTATCTTAATAGCCTCATCAAAATTTGTATCAATAAACTTAACTGCATCATCATTTACTTTTAAAAATCTTTTTACTAATTCAGGATTCTCTTTTAAGAATTTTCCACTTACTGCTGTCACTACTAATCCTTCAACTAATCCCTCTCCATTTGTCACCACTGTTGCTCCATTTTTCATAGCTTTTAAAGCTACCGGTCCTGCAAGAAGTGCTGCATCTACACTTCCCCCTTGTAAAGCTGCCATAGCCTCTGGAAGTCCCATATTAATAAACTCTATATCCTCAACTTTTAAATCTCCCTTTCCTAAATAAGCTAATAGAAGTTGATGAAGTATTGTTCCCTTTGGTCCTGCTACTTTCTTTCCTCTTAATTCCTCTGGTGATTTAATTCCTGATTTAGTAAGAAGCATAAATCCTTTTGGAGATCTACTATATACATTTGTTATCTTTAAATCAACTCCATTTGATGCTGCTATTATTGCTGATGTTCCTCCTAATGCATGTAGAAAATCTAACTCTCCAGCTGCTAAAGCTTGTGTTTGTTCTGGTCCTGTTGTAAGCTCATGAAATTTTACAGAGATATTATCTTTCTTAAACTCCTTTCCAAACATATCCATATTTTTTTCAAGAATAGATGGAATATTAAGTGGAGATTTTACATAAGTTACATTGATCTCACTTACTTTTTCCTTTCCACAACCTGATATCAAAAGCATTCCTACTACCCCTAAACTAATTAAAATTTTCTTTATCATTTTTACCTCCAAATTTAACTATTTATTTTATTTAAAATCTCTTTTTTTAACCTGATCAGTTGAATATCCTCAATATCTCTAGGATACTTTTTATCTATCTCATAAGCTGAGATATTTCCATCATTTATCACTATTATATTATGTCCTATGCTTATTGCTTCATCTATATTGTGAGTTACAAATATGATTCCAACTTTTGTTTCCTCATATATTTTTAAGAGAGCATTTTGAAGTTTTAACCTTGTAAAATAATCTAGTGCAGAAAAAGGTTCATCCATTAATAGAGTGTCTGGAGAATAAGCCAATGCCCTTGCTATTGCCACTCTCTGTGCCATCCCTCCAGAAAGTTTACTTGGATATAGATTTTTACTTTCTAATAGATCAACCATTTTCAAATACTTATCATCTCTATCTTTAAATCCATGTATCTCAATATTTTCTTTAACTGTGAGCCAAGGCATCAATCTACTCTCTTGAAATACCATCCCAATTTTAGAACTACTTTTCTCCCCATTTTTATTATAAAAATCTATCTCCCCAGAAGTTATATTTTCCAATCCAGCTATTATTCTAAGCAAAGTTGTTTTTCCACAACCACTCTTTCCTAAAATTACTGTTATCTTATCATTATATATTTCTAAATCTATATTTTTTAAAACTTCCTTCTCCTTTTCTCCATCTTTAAATATTTTTTGTAAATTTTTAAGTTTATACATATTCTTCATTGTAGTCACCTCTCTTTTTCTTTAGATAACTGGTAACTAAATATGAAAATAGGTAGTCTGTTGCTATCCCTGTTACCCCTATAACTATTATCCCTAATACAACTATATCAGATCTTGAAATCTGTTGAGCATCAAGTATTAAATACCCTATTCCTGAAGATGCTGCTATTAATTCTGCTCCTATTATAGCTCTCCAACTATAACCTATCCCCAATTTTAAACCTATTAATATATCTGGTATTGAGTTTGGAAGAATAATTTTACAGAAAATATCTTTTTTTGATAACTTAAAAACCTGTCCTACTTCAATATATTTTTTATCACATTGAGATATTCCTTTTAAAACATTTAAAAACACAGGAAAAAAAGAGGCTAAAACTATTATTACTATCTTAGAAGTTTCCCCTATCCCAAACCATAATATTATCATTGGTATCAAAGCTAATGGGGGAGTGTGTCTTAAAAATTCAAATATACTTTTAAAATACATATATATTCTTGGGAATGTTCCAAAAAATATTCCTAAAGGGAGAGCTAAAAAAACTGTAATTGAAAATCCTATTCCTATTCTCTTTAAACTTATTCCTATATGCTTTATTAACTTTCCATTTTCTATAAGTTTTAAAAAAGATTCCCATATCTTTAGTGGAGAAGGAATTATATAACTATTCCATAGATTAAAAAATGATCCTATCCCCCATATAAGAAAGATAAGAGTAAAAATATATACTCCCTTTATATTTAACCTTTTCAAAAATTATCACCTTCTTTTAAATAATATAAAAATGCTGTCAAGAAGATTTGAACCTTCTATTCAGCATTTCTATATTAATTCTCCATATTCTATAAGATATATTTATCTAAATTTTCCTCTTCATTCTCTTTCTTAAATATCTTCTTAACAAAGTTCACATCTACATTTACTTTTTTCTTTTCCTCATAAGGTGCTTCATACATAACCTCTCTCAACAACTCTTCAATTACAGATGCCAATCTTCTTGCTCCAATATTTTCTATTTTTTCATTCATTTGAGCAGTCAATTCAGCAACTCTTTCAATAGCTCCCTTTGTAAAAGTAAGTTCTACATTATCAGTTGCTAACATAGCTTTATATTGTTCTAAAAGATTATACTCTACATCTGTTAAAATTTTAATAAAGTCCTCTTTCTCAAGGTTTTTAAGTTTTACTCTAACTGGAAATCTTCCTTGAAGTTCTGGCATCAAATCAGATGGTGAACTTTGAGTAAATGCACCTGCTGCAATAAATAGAATATGATCTGTTTTAACAGGTCCAAGTTTAGTCATTACTGTACTTCCTTCAACTATTGGAAGTATATCTCTTTGAACTCCTTGTCTTGAAACTTCTCCCTTTCCTACTCCATCTCTTTCTGCTATCTTATCTATCTCATCAATAAAGATTATTCCATTATTTTCAACATTATCTATCACTTCTTCATTTAAACTGTCTAAATCTAATTTTTTTTCTACCTCTTCATTAATAAAAATTTCAATAGCATTTTTTACATTAGTTGTAAGCTTTCTATTTTTTCCAGTTACATTTGACATCACTTGATCCAATATGCTTCCTATTCCAGATGCCTCATCTCCACCAGAAACAACCTCTATTATAGGCATCTCCATATCTTTTCTTGTTTTTTCTATCTCAATCTCTTGATCATCATAGATTCCTTGATTTATATCTTCCATTATCTTTTCTTTCTCTTCATCATTTAAAGAGTCATAAGGTTTTAAAATTTTAGCAACCTTTTCTAAAGCAATATCATATACCTCATCTCTCAGATCAATATATTTTTGCTCTTTCATCTTTCTGTAAGTTACAGATACAAGATCTTTGATTATACTTTCTACATCTTTTCCTACATATCCAACCTCTGTATATTTAGTTGCTTCAACTTTTAAAAATGGAGCATTGGCAATTTTAGCTATTCTTCTAGCAATTTCAGTTTTTCCTACTCCTGTAGGTCCCATCAAAATTATATTTTTAGGAGTTATTTCCTTTCTCAATTCCTCATTATCTATACTTTTTCTTCTATCTCTATTTCTTAAAGAGATTGCTACATATTTTTTAGCTTCATCTTGTGATATTATATATTTATTTAGTTCCTCAACTATTTTTTGAGGAGTAAGTCCTTTTATCATGTTATCTCCCTCAACTATTTATTTTTTACATATGTTTATTATATCACAAAGTTTTAAAAATTTTCATACTTTAATTAATAAGATTTTTAGATAGAACCATTTAAAAATGGAATAATATAGTTATATTATTTTTATTAAACTTTATAAGTTTTTCTTCTAATTCCTCTTTAATTATTTAATCTATTTAATGCTTAATTTTTAAAAATTATATAATTAATTTGTAACAATTAGCATTCACCGTTGCCAAAAATCTATAAAAATATAGAAAATTGTTTATTTCCTTCTTCATAGAATCCGATTTTGCCGTAGCTACTTTCGTTTGATATGACTCTCCAAAGGCTTAAATTCGGATACAACGAATCCTACACATTAGCATTTTCTTGTTTGTGAAATTATGCTAATTTATACACAGATAAATTTATTGCTGCGTTTAAATCTCTATCAATAACTGCTCCACAATGTGGACATCTATAAATTCTATCTTTTAGTTTTAAATCTCTTTTTATAGAATTACATCGACTACAAGTTTTTGATGATGGATAAAACCTATCTACTATAACTAGTTCAATTCCATTTAATTTTGATTTATAAGTTATATATTGTCTAAACTTATGAAAACATTGTTTTCTTACTGAATCAGATAGATGCTTATTTTTCATCATTCCAATAACATTCAAATCTTCTATTACAATTCTGTATGGTTTGGTTTTCACTATACTTGTTGTAACTTGATGAAGATGGTTATTTCTAATATTAACTAATTTTCTATGTATTAGTTTTGTCGTTTCCTCTAATTTTTCTATATTTTTAGTTTTTATAAATTGACAACTTCCTCCTTTCATAATTTTATTTAATTCATATTTTCTACTAATTTGCCTTTGTTTCTGTTTTAATCTTTTTTCTAATTTTTTAACTTCTTTAGTTTTATTGATATTTTTAAAAACTTTTCCATCTGAACAAACAGCTAAATCTTTTAATCCTAAATCTATTCCCAATGAAATATCTGTTAATTCTTCCTGTTTTTTATTAACTTCTACTCCAACAGATAGATACCAATATTTATTATCATAAGTAATTCTAGGATTATTATATTTAACATCCCTTGGTATTTGTTCATTTGTTTTTATCCAACCCACTTTTTCAATTAGTACTTTTTTCTCTTTAACTTTTAATTTTGAAGTATCATTGTAAAAACTAGGTTTGCTTTTCTTTTTGCTTTTAAATTTTGGTTTCTTAGCTAAACCTTTAAAAAATCTTTTATAGGCATTACAAGCATCTTTTACAGCTTGTTTAGCAACATTATTTGACACTTCATTTAACCAAATTAGTTCTGACTTTTTTAGTTGAGTTAATTCTTTTCTTATGATTCCATCGCTAATAAATTTTCCACCATTTCTATAATTTTCTTCTTGTTTTGTAAGAGTGTAATTATAGATAAATCTAGCAATTCCTACAGATTGCCACAATTTTTGTTCTTGCTCTTTAGTTGGATAAAGTCTAACTTTTTTTGCAAGTATCATTTTCTATTAACTCCTTAATCGTTTTTTATATTAATCTATATATCTTTAATAACAGTTCTCTCCCCCGCCAAGAAAGTCTTTTTCTATTTATCTTCTACTATTTAATTGTTTCAATTCTTCAAATATTATCTTACTTCCAAGGATAATATCTTCATATTCTATCTCTTCAGCTTTATTATGGCTCACTCCATCTTTACAAGGAATAAATACCATTCCAGTAGGTGCTATATCCCAAAACTTCATTGCATCATGTCCAGCACCACTATTCATAATCTTATGTTCTATTCCTAATTTAGTTGCTACTTCACTTAATTCATTTTTTAAATTTTCATCTAATTTTACTGGAATAGCCTTTGAAATATTATCCAATTCATAATTTAGATTTCTTTTTTTACAAACTTCATCTACAAATTTAACTATCTCATCATCTATTCTATCAATACTATCTTTCTCTACTCCTCTAATATCTAGCCCCATTTTTACTCTACCAGACACAACATTAAAAGCATTTGGATAATTTCCTAAATACCCTACTGTTCCTACACTACTATGAATAGATTCTCTCTTTGCTATATTTTCCAATTCAATAATTATCTCTCCAGCTGCACAAAGAGCATCTTGTCTCATTCCCATTGGTGTTGCTCCTGAATGATCTTGTCTACCATCTATTGTAAGCCAGTATCTTGTTGCTGCTGCTATGGAATTAATTATCCCTATTTTTAATCCTTCATCTTCTAAAATTCTACCTTGTTCAATATGAAGTTCAAAATAGTTTAAAACTCCCTCTATCTTTCTGCACTCTGGGTTGTAGCCTCTAAATCTTAATGCTTCATATAGAGATACTCTCTCTGTATTTTCTACTTTTTTCATCTTTTCAATTTGAAGTTTCTTAGTTATAAGTCCACTTCCAACTGTTGCTATTCCAAAAGAGCTAGATTCTTCACATCTAAAAGCTACAACTTTTAGAGGAATATTTAAGTTGTTATCTTTTATCCATTTTAATATTAAAAGCCCTGCTAATACTCCAGCTACTCCATCATATCTTCCACCACTTATAACTGAATCAAGATGTGAACCAATCAGATAATACTCACTGTAATTCTCACCATATACATATGTATTACCAACCTCATCACTAGAATATTTTAATCCCATCTCCCTAGCAAAGTTTCTAATAGCTCCGTGCATTACATCTTCATTTTTAGTGTAACCTAATCTTGTAACTCCTCCTGTTTCATCTGCACCTATTGAGTAAAGATAATCAAACCATCTTTTTATTACATCTATATCCAACATACTTCCACCTCCATCTTAGTAGGTGTATATTATATCATAAACTTCTAATAATGGAGAAAAGATATTTATCTATTTTACAATAACAAAATAACTCCAGCAAAAATCACTGGAGTTACTTGAAAATTTATTTGTTTTTTCTACCAACACTATTTGACAAAGAGCCAAATAAAACTACACCCTCTATCTTAGTTATTTAAGATTTTGGATGTAGCATATAAACAGATTACTAAAATTAATTATATTGAATTTTTCTTTTTTTATAAGTTTCAATAAATTCTAAAACAAAAGCTCCCATTATTCCAAATACAATTCCAAAAATAGAGACACCTAATAAGATAAATTTTGCTTTACTACTTGAATCGACAGCATAAATTGAGGATTTTTCTTTAATAATATTATTTAAGATAAGATTAAAATTATTTTCATCTTTTAATGTATCAAATCCTACTAATAAATTAGATGTATTAGTATAAATATCTGTAATTTTATTTTTTTCGATTACTAAAGTTGGATTAATAAATTTTATAAGTTCTCCTAAGTCTGTTTTATCAGATATCATATTTGAATGAGTAATTAAAATATTTTCTATTTGTTTTTCTATTTTAGCTAATTCATTTTTAGATTTTTCATTTTCAGATTTAATAGTAGAATATTTTTCATCTATATTCTTCACTATATCATTTTCTATTTCATCTTTTAAAATTAAAAGATAAGTATTTATAATCTCTTTTTGAAGTAATTCATTTCTTTTCATTTCAACTTCTAAAGTATAGCTGTTTAATTTTTCATCAAAATTTATTTTTATAATCTCTTGTAAAAATTTTACTTTAGAATAATCATCTTTAGGAGAAGTCTCTTTATACATCTCTTCTAATTCTTTTATACTGAATAATTTATTAATATATTTGTCATTAAGTAAAATATTATTAGGATTTATTTTATTTAAAACTATCTTTGATTTATTAAAAAAATAATCTTTTTCAGCATAAGAATAATCAATAGAAAACTTCTTAGCTAAAATAAATGGTTTTACACTTCTATAATATAATGCTCCTCCAAGTCCAATAATAGTAAATAGGACAAAAGATATTATTATAAAAAATTTTCTTTTAACTAAAATATCTATTATCTCAAAAAGATCAATTTCATCATCTTCTATATAAGTTCTCTCTTGTAACTCATTCATTTGTTTTATTCTCCCCTTTTTCTATAAAATAATTTTTTTACAAAAATACCTAATATTACTATGTATAAGAATACTACTTTTTTCATATCTTGTCAATAAAATATTGATTTAATTGATTCTTTTAATATAATTTATCAAAAATTTTTCTTGATTTTGTAAAAAAATAATGAGACAAGTAAATTTTAATTATAAAATCAAATTATTACACTAATAATTAATGAATTATTTACCTATCTCATATATACCTATTTTAATTGTTATCTTGCTCTTTTTTTAATACTTTAGATTGTACAAACTTTACTGTATCTTTTGGTTCTATCTCTTTTGTTTCCTTACTATTAAATACACCTATCTTCTTTTTCTTTCTCTTTTGTAAAATAAAGTTCCCCTTATTTTTAAACTTTATCTCTTCATCCATTGCCACTATATCACCTATAAGATCAAAAAAAGTTTCTACTTCTTCTCTTGCCTCTTGAAAAGTTAATTCTTCATTATCTCTTTCTTTTCTTAATCTTTTATAATAGTTGACAAACTCCTTTGTATTCAAGTTTATCCCTCCATTTCTGGATTCTCTAATTTTTCCAACATCTTCTCTCTAGGACGAAATTTTATAACTTTCTTATCTTCAGTTGTTATTATCTCCTTTGTTGAAATATTAAATACTCTCTTTGATTTTAATAGTTTCTTTTCAAAGATTCCCCAATCTTTAATTATAAGTTTTTCATCTGTATCTAAAGCATAGAAAATAGAATCCCAAAGAGTTTCAAAACTCTCCTTTGCTTCTCTCATACTTTTTAAATTTCTTCTTTCTTTATATAATAATAGAAATTCTTTCTCTGTCATGATTTTTACCTTCTAATTTTTTTTAAATTAAAATAATATTGAAATAAATAACTATAAATTATTTTTATTTCACTAAAATACAAAACACAAAGTAAAACTAATAACAAAGTTCCAAATATAATATTTAAAATAATTTTATTACAAAATGATAAATATAAACTATAAACAAAAATTAAAATTGAAATACAATAAAGTCTTTGTAATTTAAAATTGTAATCTATTAATTTTTTTGCAAAATAAGTTCTCATAGAAAAAAATAAAATATATGCAATTCCTGTAGAAATAGCTGCACCTTTAGCTCCAAACTTATGAACTAATATCAAATTTCCAATAATATTAAAAGTTGAAACTATTACTGAAATTATTATATGATATTTTGTCTTTTTACTAAAATTTATACCTAAAACTGTTGTTTCTGAAATAGAATACATTATGGGCATAAATACTAAACACGGCATAATCATTGATGCTAAATAATAATTTTTTCCAAGTAATAAAATTATTAAATTCTTACTCATTAAAACAACTATAGCTAACAACAACATTATAAAAGAAATTCCATTAAAAACTTGTTGAAAAAATAGTTTATTTTCAGGCTCTTTACTAAACTTCTCATATGCAACTGGAATCCAAAACATAGTAAAACCAGTTTGAACAACATTTATTAAGGCTATTATTTTAAATGCTCCGGCATATAATCCTAATTCAGTTAAACTTGAAAACATTTTTATTGCTATCTTATCAGCTGATTGAAATATCCAGCTTAATGACATAGTTATTACAAGAGGATAACCATATTTAAATAATTCTTTTGTATTTATACTTAATTTTTCTTTTGTATTTCTTAACCATATTTCTTTTTCAAAAATTATAGATAATAAAGTAACAATTATAATGGAAAATACACTAGCTAGAACTAATATTCTATAAGAATTTCCATATATTTTATAAATTATTATAATAGAAATAAAATTAAATACTTGTTGTAAAATTTGTAATAATGAATATTTTAAACCTTTTTTATTCATTCTTACAACTAAAAAAGAAAAAGTATTTATTATATAAAAAAATAAATTTATCGTTAAAGCTATCATCATTTTAATATCTACTTCTTGAAAAATAAAATTACTTATCTGATTTTGAAAAATAACTCCTATAAAAAGTAGTATGATAAAAAATATTAATGGATATTTTATAGAAGTATACAATAATAAAAATTTATTTTTTTCTTCATAATAATATCTTATAAATCCTTGATCAAATCCTAGAAGAACAACTAATAAAGATAAATTAATTATTAAATTAAATAAAGAAAATATTCCATATTGATCTGGAGTTATTATTCTTGTAATTATTGGAACAGTAAAAAATCCAATAATTAAACTTACATATCCACCAATAGAAAATGATATAAAACTTTTTATCAAATTGCTTTTCATTTAATTTTCACCCTAATTAATTTTTCATTCATTTTTTTTATTGTTTGTTTTAAACCAATTATATATAAATTCTTTATTAATTTATATAATATATTTTTTGTCAATATATCTGTTTTTTTCTGCCCATGATTATTTAAAAACTTTCTTTCAAACTCTTCAAATTTCTTTTCTTTTTCTGTATGCCAAGAACCTGAAAAATGATGAATCGTATAAGTATTTTCTGTGCATTCTATTTTCCCTGTTTCATAACTTTTAGGACAAAAAATATCTTTTGGATATAAAGTAAATCCTTTTACTGTTTGCTTTTGATTATTTAATTTTAAACCATGACTAAGACAAATATTAGTTATTGATGTAACATTTGTGGTTAAGTCCATATCTCCATTTTGTTTTATAAAAGTCCTATTATTATAATCATATAACAATTCTTTAAATAAAGGAAAATCTTTTTCACAAGCCATAATCCCCGTTGGAATTGCATCCTCTCTTTCAAATCCTGAAAATGCTTTATTTCCTAAAAAAATATCTAAGTTTTTAAGGACTTCTACATCTGTATCCATATATATTCCACCTTGAGTTATCATAGCATAAAGTCTTACATAATCTGTTATAAACGCCCATTTTTTACATTCATATGCTTCTTTTACATATCTATTACAATTTAAGTCAAAATTTTTCTCATTCCATTCTATAATCTCATAATCTGGACAATATTTTTTCCAAGATTCTATACATTTTATTGCTAATTCTGGTAAAGGATTTCCTCCAAACCAACAATAATGAATTTTTTTAGGTATCATAATCTTTCCTTTCTTTATTTTCTTATATAAATATTAGATTTATTGCTAATTTTTTTTGCTGGAATACCACCTATTCTAATATTAGATTCAAATGAAGAGTTTACAACACTATTTGCTCCTATCATAACATTATCACCTATATTAATTTTTCCAAATATCTTTACACCTTGATGAATATCACACCATTCTCCTATTCTAGCCTCAGGATTAACTATAATCAGACCAAAATGATTTATACGTAACCCTCCTAAAAATACATTGATTGGAATTTATAACCCTAGTTTCAAACTATATTTTTTATGCAAAAATGAATAAAATTTTTTCATAAAAAAATTATTTGTACAATTATTATAAAATTCATATTTTCTTAAGATAATTTCAAATTTCCAAATTTCATCTCCAAAAATACTTGGAAATTTTTTAGTTATTCCAAGCGCTTTTTTATCCATTGCTAAATATTTTTTTTAATCTTCTTTATTTTTTATCATTTAATCTTTATTTCTCCTTATTCTATTTGAATAATAACAAAAAGTTAATATAGCTATTATTGCATATATTCCTGTTGCTTCTGTTAACCATGTTATACAAATAACAACAATTGTATAAAAAAAATAAATAAAGTTTTTATTATTTTTATTATTATAACAACAATAAAAATAAATTAAAGCTAAAACCATTGTAGTTATAATTCCTGTTTCATATAGGTGATGTAATATTTGATTATGGGCACTTAAATTTTCTAAAACTTCTTTATCAGGATAAATTGCCTTTATTTGAAAATAGTTTGTATCAATATTCATACCATAACCAAGTAATGGCTTTTCTTTTATTTTTTCCAAAACTTTTTCCCAAATAATTGTTCTTCTTGTAAATGTTATATCTTTATGTAAAATATCTACTATTAAGAATTTAAAATAATTTTGGATTTTAAAAATTATAATTCCTATAAAAAGTGTCAAATACCCTATAAAAAAATTAAATGGAGTTAATATCTTTTTTAACCATTTAAAATAACTTAATCCTAATAATAGTATCAAAGAAACAATACAAGTACCTGACTTAATTATTATTCCTGTTAAAATTATAATAATAAAATAACTTATTAAAAAAAATTTTAATTTTGACGTTCGATATTTTTCATAATAAATTTTAATAAAGCAAAATCCTACTGAAAAAGGAATAGCTAATTGATTTTTTCCTCCTAAAAAATAATAACTTGTTGAATATTGCGACGATGTATCTTTAAATAAAATAGTATCAAAAAAATTTATCATTATTAAACTATAAAATAGCCAAGAAAAAGCTATTATTAATAAATCTTCATTTTTATGTATTCCAATACTAATAAGTAAAATTGTTCCTATTATTGGATAACTTACCATAATAATACTTCTAATACTTCCATTATTTACAATAGTTGTTATCAAGATTAAAATAAAATATATTGACATTAATATTAATAATTTTAAATCTTTTTTATAAATTTTACTTTTTAACCAATATCCTAATATAAATAAGAAAATCACTCTTGAAAAATTAATATATATTTTCTGTAAAATTTGATTTTTATTTAATATTTCATAATTAAAAAATCTATTAATAAAAAATATTCCTATCATATAAAATAAAATATTTATAGTTTCTTTTTTTAAAGTTAATTTTTTCATTTTTTCACCTTAGATAAACTAAAATTATAAAGAATTTTACATAAATTCATATTTATAAAACAAATACTAGCAAATATTTTTGTAATTTTTTTTGATTTACTATAAAAATAAAAATATATCAAATTTTTTCTAATCAGCTCTTGTAATTTCAACATTATATTCTTGTTATAAAAATCTTCTAAAATCATTCTTTCATAAACTTTACAACAAGAATATACAATATTAGCATATTCATATTTTTTATACATAGGATAATATTTTTCTATAAATTTACTTCTTTCTATTGTTGCATCTATACTATCTAAATGTTTAATATTAAATTTAGAATTCATTATACTTCCATTAACTTGTCTATAATAATAAAAACTTTTATTCAATACAATAGTTTTGCTAGATAAATGCAATAATTTATATGTAGTAAAAGTATCTTCATGATATTTTCCTAAAGGAAATTCAAAATTTTTAAATAATTTCTTTTTATATAATTTTCCCCAGCTAGTAGTAGTTATATTTCCCAAAAAAACTAATTCTTTTATTTGATATTCATTTTTATAAACTCTTAACTCATCTTTTGTATTTTCTCTTATAAATGTTTCATCCTCATTACAATAGATTGTTCCACACTCAACTATATCAGCATTATTTTTTTTTAATGCTAATAACATTTCTTCTAGCATTTTTTCATCTATAAAATCATCACTATCTAAAAAAGTAATATAATCTCCTGTTGCAATTTTTAAGCCAGTATTTCTAGCACCTGACAAACCTTGATTTTTTTGATGAATGACTTTTATTCTAAAATCTTTTTTAGCATAATCATCACATATCATACCAGAACTATCTTTTGTTCCATCGTCTATAATAACAATCTCTATATTTTTATATGTTTGCTTTAAAACACTTTCTAAACATTTAGCTATATATTTTTCCACGTTATAAACTGGAATTATTACAGTTATTTTTTCTTCCAATTCTATTTCACCTTAATTAATTATTATATTTTTCTAAATATTTTCTTATTCTCTCTGAAGTCCTTCCATCTCCATATGGATTATTTGCTCTTGACATTTCTTGATACAATTTTCCTTCTAAAAGTTTCATATATTTTATTACATTTTCATATTTTATTCCTACAAGTTTTGCTGTTCCTGCTGCTATTGCCTCTGGTCTTTCTGTAGTATCTCTTAATACTAATGTAGGTTTTCCAAGACTTGGTGCTTCTTCTTGTACTCCTCCTGAGTCTGTCATTATGTAATGCGCTCCATCCATTACTGCTATAAACTCTAAATATTCTAATGGTTCTAATAATATTTTTCTATCAAAATCATCTAATACTTTATGAACTACTTCTCTCACTAATGGATTTAAGTGCATTGGAAATACTAAATATAAATCTTCATGTTCTCTTAAATAATCTTTTACAGCTGTAAGAGTTTCCTCCATTGGTTGTCCCCAATTTTCTCTTCTATGCATAGTAATTAAAATATATTTTTTATCTAAAAGATTATATTTTTCTTTTATCTTCTCTATATCTCTACTTTTATTTTTCTTTACCCAATAAAGTGCATCTATAACTGTGTTTCCACACTTTAATATCTTTTCTTTAGGATAATTTTCTTTCAAAAGATTATCTACATTTATATCTGTTGGTGCAAAATGAATATCTGCTATATTTCCAACTAATTTTCTATTTGCTTCCTCTGGAAAAGGAGAATATATATTTCCTGTTCTAAGTCCTGCTTCTATATGCCCTACTGGCACTTGATTATAAAATCCTACAAGTGCACCAGTTAGAACAGAAGTTGTATCTCCTTGAACTAATATATAATCAAATTTCTCTTTTTTTACAATTTCATCAAGTTTTATTATCAGCCTTCCTGTAAGCTCTGAAAGTCCTTGTCCTTGTTTCATTATTTGTAAATCATAGTCAGGTTTTATCCCAAATAAATCAAGTACTTGATAAAGCATTTCTTTATGTTGTCCTGTTACAACAGCTTTAATATCTATTCCATTATTTTTTAATTCATGATAAACAGGAGCCATTTTTATAGCTTCTGGTCTTGTTCCAAATATTAAACCTACTTTCATTTTATTCTCCTACTCTATTAATAAATTCTAATAATTTTATTTCTTGATTTTCCCAATATAAATCCTTCTCTTTTTTATATTTTTTTATGTTCTCTTGTAGTTCTAAAATAGTTTTCTCATTTATTTTTTCTATTTTTTTCTTGATTTCTTCTGTATCATATGGATCTACAACTATACCTATATTATTTTTTTCCACAAAATCTCCTAATAATGTGTATTTTGCAAAAAAGCATGGTTTTTCAAATAAAATGCTTTCAAAAAATTTATTTGAAATTGCAAATTTAACATTATAATCTTTATTTGGATATACTGCCCAAATTAAATCTGTGTCTAAATAAAATTTTTTGATTTCTTCATATTTATATTCATCTATCATAAATATATTCTTTAGGTTTTGTTTTTTAATTAACTCTTTAAATTTATAATTTTCTGCTCCTTTTCCTATTAAGTAAACTTCAATATTAGAACTTTCTTGAATTGAGAATAGCAAATTTTTCATTGTTTCAAAATATCTTAAACTTCCAATAAAAGATATTCTTATTTTTTTTCGTTTTTCTAATTCAATTTGTTGTTTTATATCAATTTCTTTTAAAGGTAAATTTTCTAATAATAGTTTTCTTCCCTTGTATTGACTATATAATGGAATAAAAAATCTTGAAGCAAATATTATTCCATCTACTTTTTTTAACATCCATTTTTCTAATATTAATAAAACTTTTAATATTAACTTATTTGAACTAGTTGGGATATCCAGATTTTCATATACTATTTTCCCTTCAAATTTACTTAAAATCGTTAATAATAACATATCCCATTGTGAAGCAATTATTATATCTGGATTATATTCATTTATTACTTTTTTTATAAACAACAAATAATTTTTCATTCCTAACAATTTTTTTATTTTCTTTCCATATCCTTCATTACTAGAATATACATAATTTTCACTATCTTCTACTTTTCTATTTTCTCTATTCCAAGCACAAAATTTAACTTCATATTTTTCTTTTAAAGAATCTATAATTCTTCTATTTCTTGTATTTATAAAATAAACACCGTCTATTAATAATATTTTTTTCATTCTACCCTCTCTCATGGTTGTTTTTTATATTTAATCACTCCGTTCAAAGCATAGTTTATAAAATAGTATATACTTTGAAATAAATTTAACTTTTCATATTTCCTATAAATATTCCATGTCCATATTGCACTTTTTACTTTATTTGAAGATACACTTATCTTCCCTATTCTACATAATGAATCATATTCTTCATTTCTAATAGAAATATTTCCTTCTCTTAAAATATCTAAAAAGAAAGCATAATCTTCATGTTTTATATTAGGTATCAGATTTTTTATTATTTCTTTTTTTAATACCATAGTCATTGTTTTAAATTGATTTCCTAATAATAACTTTTTATAATCAATCTCTTTATCTGTTGTTACTTTTTTTATAATCTCTCCATTTAAATTACAAAAATAATAATTACCATGACTTATTTTTAACTTTTTTTCTTTCATAAAATTAATTTGCTTTTCCAATTTATTTTCATACCATAAATCATCACTATCTAAAAAAGCTATATATTCTCCTTTTGCTTCTTCAATGCCTTTATTCCTAGTTATAGCTGGTCCACTATTTTTATCATTTTTTAAATACTTTATTCTTTTATCTTTTTCTAAATATTTTTTTATAATTTCATAACTATTATCAGTTGAACAATCATCTATCAATAACAATTCCCAATTAGAATATGTTTGATTTAAAACAGATAAAATAGTTTCCTCTAAATAATCTTGAGCATTATACACTGGAGTTATTATGCTTACTAATGGTTCCATCAATATGCCCCCTTCTTAGAAATTACATTTTTAAATGTTTTTATTGTTATTATTATATCCAACCATAACGACCAGTTTCTTATATAGTACAAATCCAATGCTATTCTCTCATTGTAATCCTCTACATCTGATCTTCCATTTGCTTGCCACATTCCTGTAATTCCAGGTTTTACCATAAATATCTTCTTACTTGTTTCCTCTCCATAATACATTTCCACTTCTTTTTGTACTATTGGTCTTGGTCCTACAAAGGACATATCTCCCTTTAATACATTAATAAATTGTGGAAACTCATCTAGTGATGATTCTCTTAAAAATTTTCCTACCTCTGTTATTCTAGGATCATCTTTAAGTTTAAAGTTCTTGTAAAACTCTTCTCTTATCTTTTCATCCTTAGCAAGCATCTCTTGCAATCTCTCTTCTGCATCTACATACATACTCCTAAACTTATACATCTTAAATGGCTTCAGGTCTTTTCCTATTCTTGTGTGATAAAATATTGCTTTCCCACCATCTTTTTTTATTTTTGGAGCATAAATCAAATACAATATTCCTAGTACTAAGCAACCAGCAATCCCTGTACAAATATCAAAACTTCTCTTTAAAAATCTATTTATCTGTCTATTCATTCCATTGTAAGTTGATATTAACATTAACCCATCATAATCTTCTATCTCTGAATTAAATGTATATACTCCATTTAACTCTGGAGTAAACTTAATATTTCTTACTTTTCCATCTAACTTATTAATTATCTCTAACATCTGCTTATTGTCTGCTAATGGCATTGCTATAATTACTTCACTTATTCTTTTATCAGATATTATTTGCTCTATATCTTCATAGTTTCCTAGAATTTTATCTTTATCTATACAAACCTCTTGTTGAATCCCAAGCAGATTATTTGCTGAGATATATCCTTGTAAGTTATACATAGTAAAGTTATTTTCTCCTATTATCCTTGTTAATTCTCTTGCTGTATTTCCTACTCCTATTATCAATAGTCTTTTCTCTAGTAATCTAATAAATTTTCTTCTGATAAATTTTATTATTAAAATGTTAAAAAATGTGAATGTTATTCCTACTACCAAATGAACTGGGATATATTTAACTCCCCAAAATGCTATATCATTTATTAGCATCACAAGCAAATATTCAATATGAACTCTAATCTGTTTTCTCAGTTCTTCCCATATTAGTATTGTTTTAAAGGAATACATATTTTTAGTAAGGTTTAAAATTAGGTAAATAAAAAAGGTGTTATACATAATTCTATCTGGTACATTAAATAATTTATTAACTCCAAAATAGAATATAAATTGTAAAATTATCATTAGTATTTTTACACTTTGCCTCTTCAATGTTCTTCCCCTTTACTGTTTTATTATTAGTTCGCCTTTATACAATTAGAAGAACTTTTTTCTTTTCTAAAGCTTATTTTTCCATTTTTATAATCTGTTTAATTTATTAAAAAGATCTATTTAACTAATATTTTATTGACAAGATATGTAAAAAGTAGTATTCTAATAAATAACGATATTGAGTATTATGCGTTTATTTGTATAAAAACGAACTCTTTAAAAATAAAAAATCCCTTTAAACTAATTTTTTTAGTTAAGAGGATTTTTTTGTCTTTTATACTATCATTTTTTTATAAAAATTTAAAGTTTGTCTTTTATAAGTTGCAAAACTTTTTAAAAAACAATAATTTACCAGTACAAAAGAAAAAGAACTGTATAAACTAACAACTTTTTATCATTAGTTTAATACAGTTCTTTATTTTTAGCGGGTGTATAATTTTTGGTGTTGGTACTTAAAATGTATTAACACCTTTTTTACTTTTTTGTAAAAAAAAGATGAGACAAGTAAATTTTCCTGATAAAATTAAGTCGCCAAACAATAATTAAAGGAGGTC
>JADYUE010000022.1 GCA_021531615.1 Fusobacterium varium
GCTCTACTTCCTATTCCAAAATAGCTTGTTTCATTTAAAATATATCTTGCCATATTTTCCCTCCAAAATTTATTTATTATACTCCCTATACTTATAGTATAATACAAAAATGTCATCTTGTGTACAAAATAATTTTTTATTTTACTTATTACTATATTTTAAGAATAAAAAAATCTTTTTTTATTTTTATTCATATACATATAATTATATCTACTTTACTAACTTAATAAATAAAAAGAGATTAGAAAAACTGCTCTAAACAATTTATCTAACCTCTTTATTTTTTACTAATCTCTTGTTGCTACTACATTCATTTTAATAGCTTTTAATTTACATTTATCAAAGCATAATCCACAACCAATACATTTATCAGGATTTACTTTGTGTTTTCCTTTTAATTCTCCTTCAATAGCACCAACTGGACACACTTTTGCACACATTGTACATCCTACACATTTATCTTCTATTATTTCAGCTTTCTTTATCTCTTTGATTTCGCTTTTAATAGCTCCTGTAGGACATTTTCCTGCACATAATCCACATTGGATACATTTAGCTGGATCTATCTTAGCTAGGTTGTTTTCAACTGTGATAGCTCCAACTGGACATGCTTTTGCACATATTCCACAACCGATACAAGCTGTTGAACAAGCTTTTCTAGCAACTGCTCCTTTATCTTTAGAAGAACAAGCAACAGTAACTTTTTTATTTTGAGGTAGCATAGCTATAACTTTCTTAGGACAAGTTTTTTGACATAGTCCACAAGAGATACATTTATCTTCATTAACTTCTGCTATTCCTCTTTCATTAACTTTGATAGCTCCAACTGGACATACTTTTTCACAGTCCCCATGTCCTAAACATGAGTAAACACATGATTTATCTCCACCTGCATAAAGCATCATAGCTGCACAAGTTTGTAATTCTCCATCAAATTCATATATCTTAGTTGTTTTAGTATTATCTCCTTGACATAATACTTTTGCAACTATCTTCTCATCAGATACTTCTACAGATGCACCCATAATTTCTCCGATTTTAGCTGCTACAGCTCCTCCTCCTGGAGCACAAAGTGACATTGCTGCCCCTTCATTTACGATAGCTGCTGCATATCCAGAACATCCTGGAAATCCACATCCTCCACAGTTTGCACCTGGAAGGACACCCATTATTGCTTCAATCTTAGGATCAACTTCAATCTCGAACTTCATTGAAGCAAATGCTAAGAATAACCCCATAGCAAGCCCTGTTAGTCCTAACACTATAGCAGGCATCATTATTGCTTCCATATTAACCTCCAAAATATTTATATTTGCATTCCACTGAATCCCATAAATGCCATTGCTAGTAATCCTGCTGAAATAAATGCAATAGGAATACCTTTAAATGGTGCTGGGATTGCTGAGTATTCTATTCTTTCTCTAATTCCTGCTAATAATACTAGTGCAAGTGAGAATCCAACAGCAACTGAGAATCCATTTACTAAAGTTTCAATAAAATTATATCCTTCTTGAATATTAATAATTGCTACCCCTAGTACAGCACAGTTAGTTGTGATAAGAGGTAAGAATACTCCTAGAGCTTTATATAAACCTGGTGATGTTTTAGCAATAGCCATTTCAACAAATTGAACTAGAGCTGCTATTATCAGGATAAAAGCTATAGTTTGTAGATATCCTAATCCAAATGGATCTAATAAAAAGTGATATACAAGCCAAGTTATTCCAGAAGCAATAGTAATAACAAATGTTACTGCCATTCCCATTCCTAAAGAAGCATCTACTTTTTTAGAAACTCCCATAAATGGACAACATCCTAAGAACTTAGCAAAGATAACGTTATTTATAAAAATTGAACCTATAATAATACTAAAAAGACTTCCAAAACTCACGATTATCCCTCCCTACTTTTTTTCATTTCAAGATAGTTTAGGAATGCTTTGATACAAGCTATTGTAAAGAAAGCTCCTGGAGCTAGTATGAATATAAGAGCTGGTGAATAGCTAGCTGGTGTTACTCTCATACCAAATACTGTTCCATTTCCTAAGATTTCTCTAATAATTCCTAAAACTGTTAAAGAAAGAGTAAATCCAAGTCCTGATCCAATTCCATCTAAGAAAGATGCAACTACACCATTTTTAGATGCAAAACTTTCTGCTCTTCCAAGTACGATACAGTTAACAACTATAAGAGGAATAAATAGTCCCAACACTTTATAAAGATCAGGAGTATAAGCCTTCATTACCATTTCAACTATTGTAACTAGTGATGCAATTATCATAA
Source organism: Fusobacterium varium (assembly GCA_021531615.1). NCBI lineage: Bacteria > Fusobacteriati > Fusobacteriota > Fusobacteriia > Fusobacteriales > Fusobacteriaceae > Fusobacterium > Fusobacterium varium. The sequence continues at coordinate 2,283 of JADYUE010000022.1, forward strand.
TAAAAGCTGGGATTCTTACTTGATCTGGAATTAATTTCTTTAATGCAGAAATTATTAAGTTTGAAAAAGCAAGAACTGCAATAACTGCAAGTCCCATAGATAATCCATTCATAGCTGAACTTGTTACCCCTAGTGTAGGACAAAGTCCTAAAAATAATACAAATATTGGGTTTTCTTTAAAAATTCCAGATACTATTATCTTTCCATAATTAGTTTTCATCTATTTTCTCACCCCGTTTTCATAAGCTGTCAATGTTCTCATTAAACCATCATAAACAGCTTTTGGAGATATTGTTGCTCCTGCGAAAGCGTCAACAGATTTATTGAATTCATGAGTTTTATCTTCTCCAATCCAGTGATCTTGCCACTCTCTCTCTTGAACTTTAGCTCCTAGTCCTGGAGTTTCTTGACATCCTATGATATCCATTCCAGCTATTTTACCATCTTTTGTTATTCCCATAACCCATTTAATATCTCCACCATATCCTGGTTGAGCTACAGTTGTAACATATCCTACAAGCTCTCCACCTTCATTATACCCTGGTATAAATTCAAGTCCTTCAGTTGTAACAGCTTCATCTTGTTTAAAGCTTTTTGCTACAGATAGAACTTTCATTCTAGCTTGGTTTACTGTTTTTAATTCATTTTCTTGAATTACAGTTTTAGTAAAGTCGTTTACAGCTCCTAAAACTCCTGCTGAAACAGCTGCAATTATTAAAAGAACTGCTCCATAGTGCACAAATCTATTTTTCATTAGACTTCACCTCACCAAATTTTTTAGGCTTAGTATATCTATTGATTAAAGGTACTACTCCATTCATAATAAGAATTGAGTAAGCAACACCTTCAGGATATCCACCTTTCATTCTAATTAGTGATATTAATAATCCTAATAGTAAAGCAAATATAATTTTTCCTTTTTCTGTATGAGGACTTGTTACCATATCAGTTGCCATGAAGAAAGCTCCTAAGAATAATCCTCCAGAAAGAATATGCATTACAGGATCTCCACCCATAGCCCAAGTAAGTACAAATACTGTACCAATTATTATTGCAGGAACTTTCCAATCTATTTGTTTTTTATAGATTAAGTATACTCCTCCAATTAATAGAGCTAGTGCAGAAGTTTCTCCTAAACATCCTCCCATTTTTCCAATAAGAGCTTGTACATATTGGTTTCCTTCAGCTATTAGCATAGGATCTGCTGAAAGTCCTCTCATTGAAGTAAGAACTGTAGCTCCTCCCTTTCCATCTAATGTGAAAGTTGTGATAGCTACTGGCCATGAAGCTTGAACAAATGCTCTTCCTACTAATGCAGGGTTGAATACGTTATGTCCTAGCCCTCCAAAAACCATTTTTCCAAGAGCTATAGCTACTACTGAGCCAACTATAACATAAGGTAAAGCCATGTTTACTGGAATAACGAAAGAAAATAAAATTCCTGTTAGAACAGCACTTCCATCAAATACTGATATCTCCTGTCCCATTACTTTTTGACAAACAAACTCTGTAACAATACATGATAAAATAGCAACTGCTGTTACAATTACGGCTCTGATTCCGAATACATAAACAGCAACTAAAAATGCTGGTATCAATGCTATTATTACATCATACATTACTTTTTCAACTGTTTCTGATGTTCTTATATGAGGTGATGGCCCCATTTTTAAAATACTAGACACTTGTACCCTCCTAATAACCTAAATTTCTTTTATTTTTTCATTGCTCTTAATTTTGATTTACCGATTTTAATAGCTTCTGTTAATGGTCTATTAGCTGGACAGATATAAGCACATGAACCACATTCAATACAATCCATTAAGTTATATTTTCCAATCTCTTCCCATTGCTCAAAAGCTGCTAATCTTGCAAACATAAGAGGTTCAAGTCCCATAGGACAAGCTCCTACACATTTTCCACAACCGATACAAGCTTTTGGTTTGTATGGGTTTGTCTCTTCTTTTGTAAGTGCAAGAAGTCCAGAAGTTCCTTTAATAACAGGAGCTTCTTCAGAGAATTGAGCCATTCCCATCATAGGTCCTCCCATTACAAGTTTATCTACTATCTCTCTGTTTACTCCACAGTGATCTAGTATATAAGAGAACGGTGTTCCTATTGCTACCTTAACATTTTTTGGATTAGCTATTGCTTTTCCTGAAACTGTAACAACTTTTTCAATTAGAGGAATTCCATTTACTAATCCTTCATAGATTGCAGCTGCTGTACCAGTGTTTTGAACAACTACTCCTACAGCTGATGGAAGTTTTCCAGATGGAACTTCTCTATTTAAAACTGCTTTAATTAATTGTTTTTCTCCTCCTTGAGGATATTTTGTTTTTAAAGGTGCAATCTCAATTCCTGTACCCTCTGCTGCTTTTTTCATAGAAGCTATAGCTTCAGGTTTATTTTCTTCAATACCAACAATTGCTGTTTCTACACCTAGAATTTTTTTAATGATTTTAATACCATTAATTATGCTTTCTGGATGCTCAAGCATAAGTCTATTATCTGAGTTTAAGTATGGCTCACACTCTGCTCCGTTTAATAGTAAAGTATCGATTTTTACATCTGCTGGTGGATTAAGTTTTACATGAGTAGGGAAGCTTGCTCCTCCAATACCTACTATTCCTTTCTCTCTGATCATTGCTAATAAATCTTTTTTGTCAGCAGTTTCCCAATTTTCAATTTTTGGTAACTCTGCCCAAGTTTCTTCTCCATCATTTTCAATCATGATAGTTTTAATTCTTCCCATTAGTGGAAATACATGTTCTTCTATTTTCTTTACTGTTCCACTTACTGGTGAATGTATAGGAGATGTTAAAAATCCTTGAGAGTCAGCAATCTTTTGACCTTTAAGAACTTTATCTCCAATTGCTACTATTGGATCTAGTGGTGATCCTATATGTTGTAATAAAGCTATATACAACATCTTTGGTGCTGCTAGTTTTTCAACTGGCATATTTTCTGTCTGAAGTTTATTTTCAGGCGGATGTACTCCTCCTCTGAAACCAAAAAATCTCATATGAATCTCCTTTCGTAAAGTTAATTTCTACTAATCAGTTTACCACATTTATGTCCATTTAACAATATCTTTTCGCATTTTTTTGAATTCTATCTTTTTACTTTTTGTTGTATTTCTGCATTATTCTGCCTAATTCAATATCAGCAACCATATCTAAGGCACATTTAGAAGCATTCTTTATCATTTCATCTACTGCCTCTTGTTCAATTTTATCAAACTGACCTAAGACAAAATCTATGGTATCATTTTTACTTTTTCCTATTCCACATTTTATACGTAAAAATTCATCTCCTAGATGAGATATAATAGATTTTATTCCATTATGTCCCCCTGAGCTTCCCTTCTCTTTTACTCTCAATTTTCCAACTGGTAGATCCATATCATCATAGATAACTATCATATCTTTCTTAGGATCAATCTTATAAAAGTTTACTACTGCTACTATGGAATTACCACTTAAATTCATAAAAGTCAATGGCTTTAAAAATAAAACTTTTTCTCCATCAATTGTCTTTTCACTAAGTAACCCTTGAAATTTCTCTCTTTCCATAGTAATATTTAGTTCTTTTTGTAAATTATTAATAACTTCAAACCCCACATTGTGTCTTGTCTTAGCATATTTATCTCCAGGGTTTCCAAGTCCAACTACTAATTTCATATCATCTTCCTTTCTCTATAAAAGTTTAAAGAGGAAAACTACATAGTTTTCCTCTTATCAACTTTTCAATTATTTTTTAACATTCTGCATTAAACCGAAATTTTGCCAATCCACCTAAAGATGTCTCTTTATACTCTTGTTTCAAATCCTTTCCTGTTTCACCCATAGTTATTACAACTTGGTCAAAAGAAACAGTGTGTTTTCCATCTGTGTATAAGCTATATGCTGCTGAATCTAAAGCTCTTGCTGAGGCAGCTGCATTTCTCTCTATACAAGGGATTTGAACATATCCACCAACAGGATCACAAGTCAATCCTAGATGGTGTTCTAAAGCCATCTCTGCTGCATACTCTATCTGATCTAGAGAACCTCCTAATAGGAAACATGCCATTCCTGCTGCCATTGCACAAGCTGTTCCAACCTCTGCTTGACAACCTCCCTCAGCACCTGATATAGTTGCATTTTCTTTAACTATATTTCCTATAAGTCCAGCTACTGCTAAACCTTTTAAAATCTCTTTCTCTGAAAGTTCATATTCCTCTCTCAAAGCATACATAAGCCCTGGAATTATTCCACAAGCTCCACAAGTTGGGGCTGTAACAACTTTTCCTCCAGCTCCATTTTCCTCTGCAACTGCTAAAGTATAAGCAAATATTCTACCAAGAAATCCTCCTCTGCTGTGATTATTTCTTGCTTTTCTATAAAATCCTTGAGCTCTTCTCGAAAGTTTCAATGTTCCAGGAAGTACACCTGTTTTATCAATTCCTCTTTCAACAGCCTCTGACATAGCATCCCAAATGATTTTTAAGAAGTCAAATATTCCCTCTCCTTCAAACTCTGTTACATACTCCCAATACTCTTTTCTCTCTCTTTCACACCAATTTTTAATATCTTCCATCTTTGAATATGGATAGATTTTTGATGAGGCTCTTCTCTCTTGTCCAAGCTCCATTATAGTTCCTCCACCTACTGAAAATACTAGCCATTCATCTAACATAGCTCCATTTTCATCATAGGCTCTAAACTTCATTCCGTTAGTGTGATAGTCATAAACCACTTCTGGTAGCCATTTTATCTCTACTGGAATTGGTTTTAAAGTTTCAATTATTATCCAGTCTGTAAGATGACCTTTTCCTGTAAGAGCTAGAGATCCGTATAATTCTACCTCATATCTTGCTGCCTTTGGATTTTTTTCCTTAAATTTTTTAGCTGCTCTTTCTGGTCCAATAGTATGTGAACTAGATGGTCCATTTCCCACTTTAAAAAGTTCTCTTAGAGAATCCATTTGTGTCCCTCCTAATGTTATTGTCTTATTTCCCCTCTATATTTTTTAGAAATAGTTTCCAACACTTTAGTTACAACATCATTTATCTCTTTTTCTTCAAGAGTTTTTACTTTATTTCTAAGTACAATACTTATAGCTACTGATTTTTTATCAGCATCTATTCTTTCTCCCTCATAAACGTCAAATATCTCTATTTTTTCGATTAATGGAGAAACTCTCTTTAGATCTTCAACCATATTTCCAACTAGAATATCTTTATCCATAACAATAGCAAGGTCTCTTGTTACCTCTGGATATTTTACTATTCTTTCATATTTTACTGCACTCTTAATATATTTTTCAGCTCTTGCTAAATCTATATCAGCTACATAGGCTCTCTCTCTCTTGATATCCATAGCTTCAAGTACATCTGGGTGAACCTCTCCAAATGTTCCTATAACATCATTTCCTATTTTGATATCAGCACTTCTTCCTGGATGGAAGTTTTCATTTGAGCTTCTTTCTAGTTTATATCTGTTGATTCCCATGTATTCAAGAAGTTTTTCTACATAACCTTTCATAGTATAAAAATCATATGCTTTTGGTTTTGGATTCCATAAAGTTCTCTCTGGTTTTCCTGCAATAGCTACACAGATTCTTAGATCTTCATTTGCTAACTCTTCAGCTGGAGTGAATACTTTTGATACTTCAAAGAATCTAAGGTCAAATTGGTTTCTATTGAAGTTATCTCTAATATTAGCTAGTAAGCTATACATAAGAGTTGGTCTAACAATTACCATATCTTCACTTAATGGATTGCTTATTTCAATAACCTTATCTTTGATTTTTAAAATATCTAAAGCTTCTCTTGGAATAAATGTATAGTTTATAACTTCATGTAATCCAATCTCTTTTAAAATCTCTTTTAAATTGTCAGCTACTGAAATTTTGCTATCTTTTAATCCAGATTCTATATCTTCAACTGGCATAACAGCTTCAATATTTTCAAATCCATACATTCTAATAACTTCTTCATATAGATCTTCTGGTCTTGTTAAGTCAGTTCTATATGTAGGTGGTGTGATTAGTAACATATCTTGTGATAAAGTTTTTATTCCTAGTCCTAAGTTACTTAAAATTTTTCCAACTGTATCAAACTCAAGTTTTTTACCGATGAAGGTATTTAATTTAGTTAGATTTAAAGGAATTTCAAACTTTTGAGGTTTTTCTATATATTTGTCTATAACTTCATCTAAAACCTCTCCAGATGCCACTTCAGCTATTAAAGCTGCAGCTCTATCTATTACTTCAGGAAGATTTTCAATATCTAATCCTCTCTCATTTCTATATCCAGAATCTGTTACAATTCCAAGTTTTTTTGCTGATTTTCTAATGTTATCTGGTGTGAAGTATGCAACTTCTAAGAATACATTTTTAGTTTCAGCTTCTATTTGTGTAGCTTGTCCACCTATAATTCCTGCAATAGCGATAGGTTTAACTTCGTCAGCTATCACAAGTTCTCCATTTACAAGCTCTCTCTCTACACCATCAAGAGTAGTGATTTTTTCTCCATTTTCTGCTGCTCTTACAACAACAGTATTATTTTCTAATTTATCTAAATCAAAAGCATGCATAGGTTGGTTATATTCAAACATTACAAAGTTTGTAATATCCACAATATTGTTTATAGGTTTTAGTCCCATAGCTCTGATTCTCTTTTTAAGCCATTCTGGAGATTCAGCAACAGTTACATTTCTGATTACTCTTCCCATGTATCTTTTGCATCTCTCTTTATCTTCAACTCTAACTTTAGCATAGTTATTAACTGAATCAATAACTTCACTTAAAGTGTATGAAGGATATTTTACCTTTCTTCCATAGTAAGCTGCTACCTCTCTAGCAATTCCTATGTGAGAAAGACAATCTGGTCTATTTGGTGTAATTTCAAGTTCAAATATTACATCATCTAATCCAGCATATTTTCTATATTCTTCTCCAATAGGAGCATCTTCTGGAAGGATTATAATTCCATCTCCATCCTCTCCTATACCTAATTCAACTTGAGAGCATAGCATACCAAAAGATTCAATATCTCTTATTTTGCTCTTTTTAATTTTAAAATCTCCAGGAAGTACAGCTCCTATTTTAGCAACTACTACTTTATCTCCTAGTTTATGATTTGGAGCTCCACAGACGATTTGTAACTCCTCTTCTGCTCCAACATTAACTTTTAATAGAGTTAATTTGTCTGAATTTGGATGTTTTCCATATTCAGTAATTTGTCCAATTACAACATTATCTAAATGTTTTCCTTGTATATCAATAGCTTCTACCTCTTGCCCTATCATTGTTAAGGCATTTTCTAATTGAGGTATATCTTCTTTTATATCTACATACTGTTTTAGCCAGTCTAGTGAAATTAGCATTGTTCCCTCCAGAAATTATTTAAATTTTTTTAAGAATCTTACATCGTTTTCAAAGAATGCTCTAAGGTCATCTATACCATGTCTTAACATAGTAACTCTTTCAATTCCAACACCGAAAGCAAATCCACTTACTTCATTAGGATCATATCCTACTGCTTTTAAAACTTCTGGATCTACCATTCCGCATCCCATGATCTCTAACCAACCACTATCTTTACATACTCTACATCCTTTTCCTTTACATACAGCACATTGTACGTCCATTTCAGCACTTGGCTCTGTAAATGGGAAGAAGTGTGGTCTAAATCTAACTTCAGTTTCTCCAAAAACTTTCTTAACAAAATGAGTTAATATTCCTTTAAGATTTACGAAAGAAATATTTTCCCCTATCATCAATCCTTCCATTTGGTGAAACATAGGTGTATGAGAAACATCATAGTCTGGTCTGTAAACTTTTCCTGGACAGATCATTCTAAATGGTGGTTTATGGTTTAGCATATATCTTACTTGTACTGGTGATGTTTGAGTTCTTAAAACTACATCATCTGTTATGTAGAAAGTATCGCTTACATCTCTTGAAGGGTGTGTTTGTGGTATATTTAAAGCATCAAAGTTATATTTTACCCATTCTACTTCTGGACCATCTGCCACATCAAATCCCATCTCAATGAATATATTTTTCATAAAATTCATTGTTTCTGTTATTGGATGAATAGTTCCAAGTTGAATATCCTCTCCTGGAAGAGTGATATCAAGTACCTCTTTTGCTAATCTCTCCTCTTTTTCTTTTTCTTTAAGTTCAAGATTTTTTGTTTCTAACAAGTTAGTTATAAACTCTCTTGTTTCATTTACAAGTTGACCTAATACTGGTCTTTCCTCTGGAGAAAGATTTTTCATTCCCTTAGATATCTCTGTTAATTCTCCTTTTTTTCCTAATAGTTTAACTCTTATTTCTTCAAGTTCTTGTAAAGAAACAGCACTTTCAATTTTTACTTGTGCTTGCTCCCTTAATTGTGCTACCTTTTCCTTCATTTTTCCTCCCTGTGTTAAAGGCTACTTTAATTCTTTTATATATATTTCTAATTATTTTAAGATCTTTTTTGAAGAAAATCAATCTTTTCTTTATCCATTTTTAAAATTCCATATTGATTACTTAAAACAGCTCCAGGATTAAAAAGAGTTATTCCATCTTTTTCAATTAGTTCCTGTCTATGAGTGTGACCAAATATCACTATATCACATCCTAACTCTCTCCCCCTAGCCTCTATAATTCCATATGTTTGTTTTACTCCGTAATGATGACCATGAGCTAGGAGAACTCTGTGTTCTCCTAGCTCAATTACCATCTCATCTTCACTTTTTATATCATAAAAATCACAATTACCTTTAACAATGTAATATTTTGCCTCTGAGTGAATAAAAGAGAGATTTTCTCCATCTTCACTGTGATCCCCAGCACATATTACAACATCAGGTTGTTCCTTTTCATAAATCGAAATCAATCTTTCTAATCTTCCATGTGAATCTGATATTACCAATATTTTCATTATCTTACTCTTTCTATCCTATGAATATAGGAGCTTTGCTCTTCTCCAATAATTTTATACCATTTTTTCCAATTATCTTTTCAAAGAAATAACTTCTACTTAGATTTCCCATTATAAAGAAATTATATTGCCCTATTCTTTCTAAGATCTCATCATAGTTACCTGTTTTTATAACTCTATGATCAACTATTTTCTCTTTATCTTTTAAATAATTTAATAGAATATTATCTTCTAAATCTATATTAATTGAGAAAGAATCAAATTTTTTTACCTCTGTAAATAGATTTGTAAATTGATAGCAGCTTCTATTTATTTTTACCCCATCATCATTAGCTATCAACACTTTTTCTAAACTAACTAAAGGTTTTTCTCCTATTAGAATAATTGATTTATAGTTTCCTTTTAAAATTCCAACAATTCTCTCTGTTATTACCTCATTTTTTCCAACTAAAAGGGTATCACACTCTTTCATTTTCTCAGTAACAATTTCATTTACAAGTCCAATATCTACTTCTAATGGTTCAGAAATTCCCTTAGCTTTAAGATCTCTTTCTAGTCCTTCTATCTCCTCTTTCTCAACATCAGCCCAACCTTGCATTATAAAAGGAGATCTTCCACCTAACATCATTCCGTCTGTTGAGGCTGCAACTATCTTATCCCTTGCCATATCTTTAATATACAATGGATAGATCTTAAATCCTAAGCTATTTTGTAAATAAACTGCACTGTCAATAAGGTTTTCTCTTTCAATCTCATTTCCAAATAAAAGTAATGCTTTTCTCATAATACCACCCCTTTATTTTCTGTTAACCTCTGATTTTAGTATTACTCTTTTGTTGAAACTACATCTGCTTCTTCTATTTCATCATCATCTTCAGATTTTACCTTTGTTATAGATACCACTTTCTCTCCGTTATCTACTTTCATAACAATAACCCCTTGAGTTGCTCTTCCATAGATAGTTATTGAGCTCATAGGCATTCTTATTACAATACCTGATGATGTTATAGCCATCAATTCTTCACTGTCTGGAGCTGGAAGGACAGAAACTACATCTCCTGTTTTAGCATTGCATCTCAAGTTGATAACTCCCTTACCAGATCTAGCTTGTAATGGATATTCATCTATTCTTGTTCTCTTTCCATATCCATTTTCAGTCATAGTAAGAATCATTCCATCTCTATCTTTTATAAGCATTGCTGAAACAACAGAGTCTCCCTCTTTTAATGTAATTGCTTTAACTCCCATAGTATCTCTTCCAGTAGCTCTTACATTGTCACTTCCAAATCTTATTGATTGCCCTAATTTAGTTGCCAATAGAAGTTCCTCTTTATCTATCTCCTCTATTAGTCCTACGTATATTATATCATCTTCTGGCTTTAATTTAATAGCTTTTAATCCAGAATTATTAATATTTTTAAATTCATTTAGATTTGTTTTCTTGATAAGTCCCTCTTTAGTAACAAATACCACTTCATTTTCAGAAGAGAAATCTCTTGTTTTGATTACAGCCCTTATCTTCTCGTCCTCTCTAATTCTAATTATATTACTAATTAGTTTTCCTCTAGATTGTTTTGAAGATTCTGGAATTTCATAAACTTTTAGGTTAAATACTCTTCCTTGGTTTGTAAAGATCATTAAAGTATCTAAGTTTGTTGCTGAATCAATACTTACTACAAAATCATCCTCTATAGTATTTTGACTCGCAACTCCCTTTCCACCTCTTTTTTGAGCTTTATATTTACTTACTTCCATTCTCTTTACATACCCTTTATTTGTAAGAGTTAAAATAACACTTTCATCTTTAATTAGATCCTCTGGAAGTATCTCCATTCTTTCATTTTCTATAACAGTTTTTCTCTCATCACCATATTTTTCTTTTAGGTAAATAAGCTCTTTCTTTATAATATCATATATTTTTGAATCATGTGAAAGAATATCTTTTAGTTCTAAAATATATTTCTCTATTTCAATATATTCAGCATCAATTTTTTCTCTTTCTAAACCTGTTAATCTTTGAAGTTTCATATCAAGGATAGCTCTTGATTGTACATCAGAGAAACCATACTTTTCAATTAAAACCTCTCTAGCTGTATTTCCATCTGCTGATCCTCTAATTATCTCAATTATTCTATCAATATTTTCTAAGGCAATTCTATACCCTTGTAAAATATGTGCTCTCTTCTCTGCTTTTTCCAAATCAAATTGAGTTCTTCTTGTGATAACTATAAATCTATGTTTTAGATATTCAGCTATGATCTCTTTTAAATTTAAAACTTTAGGAGCATTATTTACAAGTGCTAGCATAATGATTCCAAAAGTATTTTGAAGTTCTGTAAATTTATATAGTTTATTTAAGATAAGTTCAGGCTCTTCACCTTTCTTAACCTCAATTACAACTCTTATTCCATCTCTGTCAGACTCATCTCTCAAATCTGATATTCCATTGATTTTCTTCTCTTTTACTAAATCAGCTATCTTTTCAATAAGAACAGCTTTATTTAGTTGATATGGAATCTCTTTAATTATAATATTTGCTTTTCCACTTTTTAACTCTTCAACTTCAACTTTTCCTCTTACTCTTATTTTTCCTCTACCAGTTAAATAAGCATCTCTAATTCCCTTGTGTCCATCTATTATTCCACCTGTTGGGAAGTCAGGACCTTTTATATAATCCATTAGCTCTAAACAAGTTATATCTGGATTTTCTATTTGAGCTAAAATTCCATCTACAAGTTCTCCTAAATTGTGTGGTGGAATATTTGTAGCCATTCCTACTGCTATCCCTGTAGCTCCATTTAAAAGAAGATTTGGCAATTTTGCTGGAAGAACTGTTGGCTCATCTAACGAATCATCAAAGTTTTTCATAAAATCTATTGTATTTTTATCTATATCCTCCATCAGCTCTCCACTGATTTTAGCCATTCTTGCCTCTGTATATCTCATTGCTGCTGCTGAGTCACCATCTATAGACCCAAAGTTTCCATGTCCATCTACAAGTGGGTATCTATAGTTAAAATCTTGAGCCATTCTTACAATAGCTCCATATACTGATGAATCCCCATGTGGATGGTATTTCCCCAGTACTTCCCCTACGATTCTAGCTGACTTTTTGTAAGCTTTATCATATGTCATTCCCAATTCATTCATAGCAAAAAGTATTCTTCTATGTACAGGTTTCATTCCATCTCTTACATCTGGAAGTGCTCTACTGACAATAACACTCATAGAGTAGTCAAGATAAGATTGTTTCATCTCCTCCTCTATATATCTTTTTGTAACATTCGACATTTCTTCCTCCTAAAATTTTATTTCTATCCATATACATATCAATCTATTAAATATCAAGATTTTTTACATACTCTGCATTTTCTTCAATAAACTCTCTTCTTGGATCTACTTTATCTCCCATAAGTTTATCAAATAGCATATCTGCTGCTCTAGCATCATCTATTGTAACTTGAAGAAGTGTTCTCGATTTTGGATCCATAGTTGTTTCCCAAAGTTGTTCCGGGTTCATCTCTCCTAACCCTTTATATCTTTGTAGTGTATATCTCTTATCTTCCCCTTCAAATACTGATGTGATCTCCTTTAATTCTTTATCACTATAAGCATATCTTATTTGCTTTCCAGTAGTTATCTTGTATAGAGGTGGTTGAGCTATATATACATGTCCATTGTAAATAAGTTCAACTAAGTATCTATATAGGAATGTAAGAAGTAGTGTTCTTATGTGAGCACCATCAACATCGGCGTCAGTCATAATAATTATCTTTCCATATCTTAACTTCTCAATATTAAAACTATCTCCTATACTTGTTCCAAAAGCTGTTATCATAGATCTAACTTCATTATTTTCTAAAGCTTTATGCAATCCAGCTTTTTCAACGTTAAGTATCTTACCTCTCAATGGTAAAATAGCTTGGTGAGATCTATCTCTTCCTTGTTTTGCTGATCCTCCTGCTGAATCTCCCTCAACTATATAGATTTCACATTCAGCTGGGTCTTTAGATGAGCAGTCTGCTAACTTTCCAGGAAGTGATCCAACTTCTAAAACAGATTTTCTTAAAACTAATTCTCTTGCTCTTTGAGCAGCCTCTCTAGCTTTTTTAGAGTTCAATATCTTATCTATAATAATTTTTGTATCATTTGGATTATCTTCTAAAACTATTTTTAAGCTATTTCCAACTATTGTAGAAACAATTCCTGATACCTCAGAGTTTCCTAATTTTGTCTTAGTTTGCCCTTCAAATTGTGGTTGAGGAACTTTAACTGAAACAATAGCTGTAACTCCCTCTCTAATATCATTTCCCAATAATTTTCCATCTTTTTCTTTCAGATATCCTTGAGTTTTTCCCACATCATTGATAACTCTTGTAAGTGCAGTTCTAAATCCACTTACATGCGTTCCACCCTCATGAGTATTGATATTATTTACAAAAGAGTAGATTATCTCAGCTTGATTTACTGTATATAAAAATGCAATATCTACAGCAACATTATCAATCTCTCCAGACATATAGATAGGTTCAGAGATTAATTTCTCTGTATCCTCTGTGATCTCCTTTAAGAAATCTACTATTCCTCCTTCAAATTTAAACTCCTCTTTTTTAAAAGGCTCTTTTCTACTGTCGCTTAGGCAAATCTCTAAATCTTTATTCAAATATGCTAACTCTTTTAATCTATTTTTTAAAGTATTGTAATCATAAACTAATGTTTCAAAAATCTCATAGTCAGCTTTAAATCTAACTGTTGTTCCATGTTCATCTTTTCCAGCTACACCAATCTCTTTTACATCCTCTTCTGGAATTCCTCTATCATATCTTTGATACCATATCTTCCCATCTGTTCTTACTGTAACTTCTAACCACTCTGAAAGAGCATTTACAACAGAAACTCCAACTCCATGAAGTCCTCCTGATACCTTATAGTTATCATTTTCAAATTTTCCTCCAGCATGAAGAACTGTAAGTACTATTTCAAGAGCTGATTTTCCATATTTAGGGTGTATTCCTACTGGGATTCCTCTTCCATTGTCCTTTACCTCAATTATATTATCAGGCAGTATGCTTACCTCAATTCTATTACAATAACCAGCTAATGCCTCATCTACAGAGTTATCAACTATCTCCCATACAAGATGATGTAGCCCTCTTTCAGAAGTTGTCCCTATATACATCCCTGGTCTCTTTCTTACTGCCTCCAATCCTTCCAGGACTGTAATATTTTCTGCTTGATAATTACTACTCATTTTTACCTCCACTCAATCTAAAATACTCGTTTCCTCTCCTAATTAAAGTAGAAAGTGCATAGGATGTAAAATATATAATATCCTCAGTTATCACTGCACTTTTCTCTGATCCTGGAGTTAGATTTATAATCTTTTTAAATTTTTTTTCATTCTCTAAAAACTCTTTATTTTCTTCACTATTCAAATGTATATAATCAATAATAGCTATGATTTTTTTTCCTGATACTACTCTTTCATCCTCAAGATAGATATACATCTCATCATCTGCCTTTACTTTTAATCTACAAATTTTACATAGCTCCTCTTCACCTACAAAGAGTGCTCCACATTCTTTACACTTTTTATACCCTTTTTCAATTAAGTATCTTTCACGTCTCTCTGCTGATTTTTTTAGATGTTCTATTTTTTCTTGAATGTTAAGATGTTTGAAATCTATATCCTCATCTTCAAAATATCCATCTTCAGATAAATTATTATTATCCATATACATATCATATAACTCCCGATCTACAACTATTCTTGAAACAAAAAAAGAAAGATCCTCTATCACTTTTTCCTTAAAAATAGAGTTAACTTTTTTTATATACTCCCCTTTTTTCATTTGCATAAAATGAAGTATAGCTGAATTTTCAACTGCTATATAAAGAGTTTTCTCCTTTATATACAAAATGCTACTTTTTTCAAAAAGCTTTCCTGAGATCTCCTGCCACCTAGCTTTTAAAATTCCCTCTTTAAGCTTTCTACTTTTGCCTATTGCACTATCTATCATCATTCCTACATTGGCTAATTCCATCATATACTATTTCACCTTTCTCCACATGAAAGTTTTTTGAATCAATTCCAAGATCTCCTGTAGAACTAATAAATACCTGTATATTTCTCTTTTCTAAATAGTTCAATATACTCTCTTTTCTATTTGAGTCAAAATATGAAGAGATATCATCTATTATAAGCACAGGGCTCTCTTTTTTCTCCCTAATTACCATATCTATCTCTGATAATTTTAATGAAAATATAATAGATTTCTTCTCCCCTTGAGAAGCAGTAGATTTAGCTTCATATCCATTTAAAAAGAAAAGAAAATCATCTTTCTGAGGTCCTGACAGAGAAAATCCATATCTGATCTCCTGCTGAAACTTCTCCTCTATTCTTCTTCTTAAACAACTCTCTATTTCCTCTAAACTCATTTTCTTTATATTTCCAAGGTGACATTGATATTGAAGACTTAACTCTTTTTTATCATCAAAGAGTTTACGATAATTTAGATTTAGAATAATTGAGATCTTCTTTACATATTCCAATCTTTTCTCAATTACCCTAGCACCATACTTAATAAACTCCTCTTGATAGATTAAAAACTCTGGTTCTCTGTATTTTTTTTCCTTTAAATACTTATTTCTAATCTTTAATATCTTATTAAAATTTTTTAACTCTTGAAAATATTCACTACTTGTTTGAGCTATCTCGCCATCAAAAAAACTTCTTCTAACTGAGGGAGAACCTGTTATTAAAATAATATCCTCTGGAATATATGTAACTATGTTTAACTTGCCATAAAATTCATCATATGGAGCTTTTTTACCATTATAACTATACTCTTTTTTATTCTCATCATTAAACTTAACTGTAAGAGTTTTTTCACCAATATTATCTCTATAAATTAAAAAAACCCCTGTTCTTTTAGCTCCATACTTCATTGTTTCACTGCTCTTTGTTGTCCTGAAGCTCTTTCCAGTTGCTCCAAAATATAAAGCTTCTAATAAACTTGTTTTCCCCTGTCCATTTTTTCCAAAAAAAAGATTTAATTTAGGAAAAACTTTTGTATTTCCATCTTGGAGATTTCTGAAATTGACATAATTCACTTCTAATATTTCCAAAATATTTCACCTCAGGACTTTAATCTTACTTAACGATAAAACTTCTATCTTCTACCTCTACTTTATCTCCTGGATAAAGTTTTTTTCCTCTTCTAGTTTCTACCTCTCCATTAACTTTTACATTTCCATCTATTATTAAAAACTTTGCATCTACTCCAGTATCACATACTCCAGTCCACTTTAAAAATTGATCTAACTTTATAAACTCTGTAGATATTTTTATCTCTTCCATATATTTTCCCTCCTTATAAAAATTTTCAGGCAACAAAATGCCACTATATATAATACCATAAATTTAAATTTTTTAAAAGATTGATAGAGGATTGTTTTTTATAATATTTATCATATAATCTAAATGTATATGCACAATAATAATTTAAAATTATATAAAACAAAAGAGAGTTAAAAACTCTCTCTTATCCTTCTTTTATTACTCTTTCAATATATCTTTTTATTGTATTTAAATAGATATTTTTAGATTTTGCTTTCATTGTAAGTAGGAAATTAACATCTATTCCCTCTTCTTGTGAACAAAGCTTTAAAGCTTGCTCTTCTATCTTTAGTTTTTCAAACTCATCATACTCATTAAACTCTGTCATAAGATCTTTTGAAATATCTGTTCCAGAAATAATATCCTTTATACTGTTTATTACTGGCTTCTTTACACCTCTTCTAGCTTGATTTATCTTCTTCTTGCTCTTTAATCCCTTCTCTTTAACTATATTATTAAATAAAGTTAGATTTTGCTTATTATTTGCATTTTCATCTAAAGATATATTTTTTAAAACCCCATTTATATATTGAACTAAAGTTGTCTTTATATTTCCATTTAAATTCTTATATAGAATATTTAATACCTCTATTGCTAATGCTTCTCCATCCTCTCTAAATATCTTTTTAATCTTAGTATCTGTTCTCTTATCCCAAGCTCTTTGAACATAGATATTTCTCTTAGCTTTTTGTACCTTCTCTATAACACTATCTGGAAGTTCAACAACATTATCTTTTGCTTTAGAAGTAGATTTTTTAGTATTTTTAGTAACTTTCTTAGCCTCTTTTATAACCTCGACTACTTCAGCTTCTTCAATTTCAAGGTTTCTTTCAACAGGAATTGCTAAAACTTTTTTACTGCTCTTATTTTCAATAAATGATGAAACGTGACACTCTCCATCTTTATCCTTGTTAAAGACATAATTTATATAATAATTATCCTCTTCCTTGATATACTCTGAATCATACTTCAAAATATATCCCATCTCAACAAGTACATCAAAAGCTTTTTCTATTCTTTTTAAAACTTGTTTTAATCTACATAAAATATACTGCTTAACCTCTCCATTTTTATTTTTTCTTTCTGTAATTTGTTCTGTTTTTAAGGGTATTATAGCTGCAAGTGTACGAACATTTATCCTTCCATCCATGCTCTCATATCTAATTTTACTAATATACTTATAAATTCTTCCAGCTATTGGATCCTTTGTCAATATCTCCAAAAGTGATCTTGAATTATACTTAATATATCTCTTATCCTTTATCTTTTGTCTAATATTTTTATTTAGAGTAACCCTATAATAGATCTTTTTACCCTTTTTCAATTTTTGATATGTTAAAAGTTTAAACTCCTCATCTTCAAATTTATATTTTCCAAGCTTTGTATGATTTGATACAATAAATTGATACTCAGTATTTTTAAGATTTTTTAAGGCTTGTTCAACCTTTGTGTAATAAGTTCTATTCATCTTATTACCTAAAAAGCTAACTATAAAATCTGAAATCTCAAACTCTATATACTCATCTGAATCATCAATCTCTCTTTTTACCTCATACATTGAAATCAGATATGTATATATCTTCTCTTCAAAAGTTGAAGGTTGAAATACCTTGTCACTATTATCTTTAGCAACTAAGGTACAATACATTGTAACTCCTAAATCTTCAAAGGAGTATTGAAAGTTAACTCTTTTATTCTGTTTTTGAGGTGTAAAAAATGGGAAAACTATCATTTCTACTGGGATATTTATCACATTTTCTTTCAAATTTAAAAAGTTTCCAGTTTCTTTTATTACAACTTC
The DNA here is from genome assembly GCA_021531615.1 of Fusobacterium varium. Classification (NCBI taxonomy): domain Bacteria; kingdom Fusobacteriati; phylum Fusobacteriota; class Fusobacteriia; order Fusobacteriales; family Fusobacteriaceae; genus Fusobacterium; species Fusobacterium varium. Next base: position 20,403 of record JADYUE010000022.1, read on the forward strand.
TCTCACTTCAATATCAGGAACAGAACTTAATTTAATTTCAACATTTTTAATATCTTCTACTAAAGATCCACTTTGAGAGATTTGATAGCTATCTAATATATCAATATCATCTTCTAACTTTTCCTCTTTCTTCATATTTTTTCTCCTTTTATAAGATTTAAAGAATATAATATTATCTAAATTATGTGTATATAAACAAAAATAAACACCTTTTTAAATGTATACTAACAAAAATAATTTAATTAATCTAACTTTTTTATTCAATTTCTCTATAAATCCAATATTAATGAGCTTTTTCTAAGTTTTTATATCTTTGAAATAAGAGAAAACATTTTTAATATTTCAATTATTTCTTTAAAGAATCCTTGATTTTATTGAATTTATATTATATTCTACTGTAATGTATATAGACAATAATACATTGTGGATTTTTATTTTATCATAAAAATCAAATAAAATAAAGGCTTAAAATGTATATATACATTAATATTTTTTACTAATCCTTATAAATACTATATTTTCGCTTATGTATATGAATAGTAATATTTTTTACTTTTCTTAAAGTGGCTATATTAAAGAAGTTGTGAATATATACTTTTTTAAAAGGCCCAAAATACTTGAATTAAATTTATGTATATGAATAATAATAAAATTAAAGTTTTTTTTGCAAGAATATCTAATAAAATCAAGGGTTAGTTTTATGTTAAAATTTTAACTTAGTCTTTACATTAAACATTAAACAAAAAAACAACTACAGCTTTATGCTTTTCTTATCTCTTATAAAAATAACTTTTCAAACTAACAAAACTCAATTTTTTATAAAACTTATCCTTAAACTAAAATAAAGTTGAAATAAATTATAATATAAAAATTATTTAATTCCAAAACATAAATTTTATTATAAAATAACTAAAAGATAAATAAAAAATATGTATATTAATATAAATAATAAAATTAAAATAATATAAAATTTATAGAATTTTATTAAATTTTCCAATAATTACTTGACAAAATAAGAATTTTCCTTTAAAATTACTATCTGAAATATAGAATTTTTTTGGAGGTGAAAAAATGAAAAGAACATACCAACCTAATAAAGCAAAAAGAAAGAAAGATCATGGGTTCAGAGCTAGAATGGCTACTAAAAACGGTAGAAAAGTTTTAAAAAGAAGAAGAGCTAGAGGTAGACAACAATTATCAGCATAGAACCCGGTGTTTTAAATCACCGGGTTTTTACAAGAAATAGTATTGTAAAAAATAATTCAAAATTGTTGGGAGTTTTATAACTATGAATAATTTAAAAAAAGACAGAGAGTTTCAACTAATCTATAATTCGGGAAGAAAAAGTTTTGGTTATTACTCTCTTATTTTTTTTAAAAAGAATGATCAAAACTTAAAAAGATGCGGTTTTGTTGTAAGTAAGAAAACTGGAAATGCTGTTTGTAGGAATAGATTGAAAAGACTATTCAGGGAATATTATCGTAAATATGAAGAGCAAATAAAAGATAATTATGATATAATATTTGTGGCAAAAAGAAATGCTGGAGAAAAAGTTAAAACTTTAAAATATCAAGATATAGAAAAAGATCTTTTAAAAGTTATGAATCATAATAAGCTTTTCAAAAATCAAGGAAAATAAACTATGAAAAAAATTATACTTTTATTAATTAGATTTTATCAAAAGTATATATCAATATTTTTGGGAAAAAACTGCAGGTTTATTCCCACATGTTCGGCATACACATATGAAGCTATTGAGAGATTTGGAGTCTTAAAAGGGGGATTTTTAGGTATAAAAAGGATATTAAAATGTCATCCTTGGCATCCTGGAGGATTTGATCCAGTCCCTAAAAAAAATAAAAATATTCAGGAGGATAAATGAGTTATATTTATGGTTTGTTAAAAACTGCTATTGAAACATTACTATTAATGGTTTATAAGGTAACAGGAAACTTTGGAATTGCTATAATTGGAGCTACTATTATAATAAAAATTATTCTTCTTCCACTTACTTTAAAACAAGATAAGTCTATGAAGAATATGAAAAAATTACAACCTGAAATGGAAAAAATAAAAGAGCAATATAAAAATGATCCTAAAATGCAACAACAAAAAACAATGGAGTTATATCAAAAACATAAAGTTAACCCTGCTGGAGGATGTTTACCACTACTTATTCAACTTCCTATTTTATGGGCATTATTTGGAGTTTTAAGAGGGGATATCGTTCCTCAAGAGATGTTTTTATGGATGGATCTTGTAAAACCAGATCCTTATTATATTCTTCCTGTTTTAAATGGAGTTGTTTCTTTTGTTCAACAAAAGGTAATGGGATCATCAGACAACCCTCAAATGAAGAATATGATGTACATGTTCCCTATTATGATGGTATTTATCTCTTATAAAATGCCTGCTGGATTACAAATCTATTGGCTAACATCAAGTTTAGCTGGAGTTATCCAACAATATCTAATTATGAAAAAAGGAGATTAATTAAAATGAGTAATGTTATAGAAATCAAAGCTATGAGCAAAGAACAAGCTATAACTAGGGCTTTAAAGAGAATGGAGGCAACTCCAGATCAAATAGTTAAAGTAGTTGAAAAACAAAAAAGTCGTTCATTTATCTTTGGGCTATTTGAAAAAGAGGGAATTTATGAGATAGAGATTTCAAAAGAGATCGTAAAAAAAGAAGAGGAAAAAGTTCAACATACTCAAGTTGAAGAGAAGAGAGAAGTTCCTAAAAAGAGAGAGATTAAGGAACATAGAGAAAATCATAAAGAGAAAACTCATACAGAGCATAAGAAAGAGCAACCAGTAGTTGAATCAATAGATAATTCAAAGGTTGTAGAAGCTAAAGCTAAAGAGCTATTAGAGTATATTGGATTAAATTTAAGAGTAGATGTAAATAAAATCCATGAAAGAACTTATTTAGTAAATCTTTATGGAGAAGATAACGGAATAATAATTGGAAAAAAAGGAAAAACTCTGAATAGTTTTGAATACCTTTTAAATTCTCTATTGAAAGATTATAGAATAGAAGTTGATGTTGAGGGATTTAAAGAGAAGAGAAATGAGACTTTAAGAGAACTTGGAAAGAAAATGGCAGAAAAAGCTTTAAAATCTAATAAAGCTGTTAGACTAAACCCTATGCCACCAAGAGAAAGAAAAGTTATTCATGAGATTGTAAATAAATATCCTGAATTAGACACTTTTAGTGAAGGAAGAGATCCTAAAAGATACATCGTTATTAAAAGAAAAAAATAAGGAGGAGCCATGCTTTTTGATACAATAGCGGCTATCTCTACACCTCGTGGAGAAGGTGGAATTGGAATAGTAAGAATATCTGGGAATAATGCACTAGATATACTTGAAAAAATATTTAAACCTAAGTCTGGAAAAGCTATAAAAGGACTAAGAAATTATAGTATTAACTATGGTCATATTTTTGATGGTAAGACTTTAGTGGATGAAGTACTAGTATCTATTATGAAAGCTCCTAATACTTATACAAGAGAGGACATTGTAGAGATAAATTGCCATGGAGGTTTTGTAATAACTGAGAAGGTGCTTGAAGTAGTTTTAAAAAATGGAGCAAGAATTGCTGAAATTGGAGAATTTACTAGAAGAGCATTTTTAAATGGAAGAATAGATTTAACACAAGCTGAAGCTGTAATTGATTTGATACATGGAAAGACAGAAAAGTCAGTTTCTCTATCTTTAAATCAATTGAGAGGAGATCTAAAAGAGCAAATAGAGCATCTTAAAAAGTTAGTTTTAGATGTTGCAGCACATATCAATGTTGTTTTAGATTATCCAGAAGAGGGAATTGATGATCCTTTACCAGAGCATTTAGTGGAAAATCTTCAAGAGGTATTGGATACAACAGATAGATTAATAAGATCTTACGACAAAGGTAAGATGATAAAAGAGGGAATAAAAACAGCTATAGTAGGTAAGCCAAATGTTGGTAAATCTAGTATACTGAATTCTGTTTTAAAGGAAGAGAGAGCTATAGTTACTCATGTAGCTGGAACAACTAGAGATGTAATTGAAGAGGTTGTAAATCTTAAAGGGATTCCTTTGGTATTAGTTGATACTGCTGGAATTAGAAAAACAGATGATTTAGTAGAAAATATAGGTGTTGAGAAATCTAAGAAATTGATTGAAAGTGCAGATCTTATTCTTTTCGTTGTTGATGGTTCAAGACCTTTAGATGAAGAGGATATGAAGATACATGAAGCAATAAAAGCTGAAAAGGTTATTGGAATCTTGAATAAGATAGATATTAAAGAGGATATTGACCTATCACCTTTAACTAAGATAAGTAAATGGTTAGAGATTTCAGCTATAAAAAATCAAGGAATAGATGAGATGGAAGAGGAGATCTATCGTCATATTATTGATGAAAATATTGAAGATAGTTCTCAAAAGATAACAATTACAAATGTAAGACATAAATCAGCATTAGAGAAAACTAAACAATCTATTGAGAATATATTTGAAACAATAGAGAGTGGACTTCCTATGGATCTTATGGCTGTGGATATTAAAGGGGCTTTAGATTCATTGTCAGAGGTAACTGGAGAGATATCTAGTGAAGATCTATTAGATCATATATTTAGTAACTTCTGTGTAGGAAAATAAAAAATAAGAGTGATTCATTTTGTGGGTCACTCTTTTCTTGCTTTTAAATATTGAAATTTGGAGGATAAAGAATGAAAAAATATGAAGTTATAGTTGTAGGAGGTGGGCATGGAGGTGTTGAAGCTAGTTTAGCAGCAGCTAGATTAGGAAAGAAAACAGCTATGTTTACTCTTTATTTAGATACAATAGCAATGATGTCATGTAATCCTTCTATTGGAGGACCTGGAAAAAGCAACTTAGTAGCTGAGATGGATATTCTTGGTGGAGAGATGGGAAGACATACAGATAGATTTAATCTTCAATTGAAACATCTAAATGAAAGTAAAGGTCCAGCAGCAAGAATTACAAGAGGACAAGCAGATAAATATCTATATAGAACAGAGATGAGAAAACTTTTAGAACATACTGATAATCTTGAATTGATACAAGATTGTGTAGATGAAATAATAGTTGAAGATGGGAAAGTAAAAGGGATTATAACAAGACTTGGAATAGAATATTATGCTGATACAGTAGTTTTAGCAACAGGAACTTTCTTAAAAGGGAAGATAGTTATTGGAGATGTTGCTTATTCAGCAGGTAGACAGGGAGAAAATTCAGCAGAGAAACTATCTGATAGCTTGAGAGAACATGGAATTACTATTGAGAGATACCAAACTGCAACTCCACCAAGACTTGATAGAAGAAGTATAGATTTTAGCAAGATGAAAGAGTTAAGAGGAGAGGAACACCCTAGATACTTCTCAATTTTTACTGAAAAAGAGAGAAATAACACAGTTCCTACTTGGCTTACTTACACTACAGAAAAGACAATTGAAGTAGCTAAAGAGATGTTACAATACTCTCCAATAGTAAGTGGAATTATTAAAACTCATGGACCTAGACATTGTCCATCTCTAGATAGAAAGGTTATAAACTTCCCAGATAAAACAAATCATCAAATATTTTTAGAATTGGAATCAGCTGATTCAGAAGAAGTTTATGTAAATGGACTTACAACAGCTATGCCACCTTTTGCTCAAGAGGCTATGATGAGAACAATAGCAGGGCTTGAAAATGCAAGGGTAATGAGATATGGATATGCTGTTGAATATGATTATGCTCCAGCTTCACAACTTTATCCAAGCTTAGAGAGTAAAAAGATAGAGGGATTATTCTTTGCTGGGCAAATAAATGGAACTTCAGGTTATGAAGAGGCTGCTTGTCAAGGATTTATAGCAGGGGTTAATGCTGCAAGAAAAGTTGATAATAAAGAGCCTGTTATTATTGATAGAAGTGAAGGATATATAGGGGTATTGATTGATGATATTATCCATAAAAAGACACCAGAGCCTTATAGAGTACTTCCATCAAGATCTGAGTATAGACTTACTCTAAGATTTGACAATGCCTTTATGAGACTATTTAAAAAGGCTAAAGAGATAGGAATCTTATCTAAAGAGAGAATTGATTATTTAGAAAAAGCTATTGAAACAGTTAATAGTGAAATAGCTAGATTAAAAGAAATTAGTGTGCCAATGGTACAAGCTAATGCTTTACTAGAATCTTTAGGATCAAATCAAAAACTAACTAAAGGGGTAAAAATTGGAGATCTTTTAAAGATAAAAGAGGTTACTTATGATAGTTTAAAAGCTATTGTTGAGATAGAAGATTATCCTGAATTTATAAAGAATCAAATAGAAACAATGATAAAATATGAGATCTTTATAGAGAGAGAAAATGAACAAATAAAAAGATTTAAAGAGTTAGAAGAGATGAAAATTCCAGTAGATTTTGATTTTTCACAAGTTAGAGGAATTTCAAATATAGCTAGAAGTGGAATGGAAGAGATAAAACCTTTATCTATTGGAGAAGCTTCAAGAATTAGTGGTGTTACAGGAAATGATATAGCTCTTTTAATAGGATATCTAAAATAATAATTAAGATAGTTATTAATGTGTATATGAACATTAATAACTATTTTTTTCTAATTAGTTTTAAAGTTTAATTTTCATAGTACTAGGTTATCTTTTAAAGATCAATTTTCAAAACTTATATTTTTAATATCAACTAGCCTTCATACTAGAGAATAAAGAATCTCTAGGCTCATTTCGTTGAAAATGCAAAACTCAACTTCGTTTCAAACACGTTGCATTTTCTTAACTGCATTTCGCTGAGAGATTCTAATGTTCTTTAGTGAATTACGGCTTTAGTTGATATTGGGATAGAATTTTGATTTTTAAATATTGGTTTAGAATATAGATAAAAGAGTAGGTAATTACAAAAAGTATATAAAAGTTGATATGTATATAATCAAAAATAAGGTTTTATTTTTTGTCGTATACATAAGTTTAAATAAAAAAGAAGCTGCTAAAATAGCAGCTCCTAGAATTTTATTTTTTGTCATATACATATTATTTTTTATAAACTTGATAAAGGATATGAGTACTTTCAGGATGAGGCACAAATCCTTCAACATTTTTTTGCATTCCTGTAATATCATCAGGATAGATTAAAGTAAAGAATGGTAGATCTTCTTGAAGTATATTTTGAAGTTCTTTATAGTATTCAATTCTGTCAGCTGGAACTGTACTTTCTCTAGCTTTATCTAATAATTCATCAACTCTTTTATTTTCATAGAAAGTTCTATTTCCTGCTCCACCAAGGTTTTTAGAGTGGAATAGAGCATAAAGAGCAGAGTCAGAGTCAGCACTAGAAGACCATCCAAGAATAAACATCTCATGTTCTCCATTAGCAACTCTATCAAGGTAAGAACCCCATTCAAGAATTTCAATTTGAACATCTATTCCAATTTGTTTAAGTTGATCTTGAAGAATAACAGCAGTATCTTTTCTTACACTCTTATCATTAGTCCAAATTTTAGCTTTAAATCCATTTGGATATCCAGCTTGAGCAAGAAGTTCTTTAGCTTTTTCTATATTTTGAGTATATAATTTTGCATCTTTATTGTATCCAAAAACATAAGGTGATACAGGAGAATTAGCTTTTTTAGCTGCTCCTAAGAAAACTGCTCCAATGATATCATCAACATTAGTAGCATATGCTATAGCTTGTCTAACCTCTTTTTTATCAAAAGGAGATTTTTTAGTGTTAAATCCAAGATAAGTAACACTCATAGCAGAGTTTTGAGCTAATTTAAGATTTGGATTGCTCTTTACCATTTCAACATCTATTGGATCTACATCATAAGCTATATCTGCTTCACCAGTTTCAAGTGCAATAGTTCTATTAGTTCCTTCAGGAACAACCTTAAAAGTAAGAGTATCTGAGGCAGCTTTTCCTTTATAATAATCAGGATTAGCTTTTAAAACTATTTTATCTCCAGAAGTCCAAGATTGGAATACAAATGGTCCTGTTCCTACTGGATGTTGTCCATAGTCAGCTCCTCTCTCTTTTACAGCTTTCTCATTCATAATTCCTGCTCCAATGTGGGCTAGGTAATTTACTAGAGGTCCATAAGGTTTTTTAGTTGTAATTCTAACAGTATAATCATCAACTGCTTCAACCTTATCTATATCAGAAAAATAGGCGATTAAACTTGGAGCTTCCTTAGCTCTATTTAAACTAAAAACAACATCTTTAGCAGAAAAAGGTTCTCCATTATGGAATTTAACATTTTTTCTTAATTTTAGTTCAAGAGTAAGTGGATCTATCTGTTTCCAACTTTCAGCAAGTCCTGGAACAAGATTCATATCTTTATCTTTTTCAATAAGTCTATCATAGATATTTAAAGTAACTCTATGAGTAGGCACATCATTTGAAACTTGAGGGTCTAAACTTTTAGCATCAGAGTTTTGTACAACAACTAAATCAGAAGCCAAAAGGTTAAAACTTGAAACTGATAGTAAAATTGCAGTAGCTAAACCAAATAATCTTTTTTTCATATATACTCCCCCTATATAAATAAAATTATTTTTTCATTTTGTATAAAAAAAATATTTATTTTTCAATGATTATATTATTTTTTTTTATATTTGTAAAGATATATTTTTGATAAATTAAAAAAATTTAAAATTATATAAATATCTATATCTTAAAATCTATATATTTTTAATATATTTTTTACTAGGAAAAGTTTAAAATAAAAGGTAGAATATAGAAGAGGTGGGAAATAGATGTTAAGTGAGTATAGGGGAAAGATACCTTTTTATTTAAAAGAATTAGAAAGAAATATAGTTTATTTATGTTCTTCTAATAAAAATATTGAGGATTATTATAATACTCTTGATGATTTTTATGATGGAGAGATTTTAAAAATAGAGAGTAGTTCTGATAGAGATGAGATTGAGAAAATAAATTATGATTTATTAGAGCTTTTAAAATCTAAAGAAAAACATATTATTTTAATCTCTTTAGAAGGGTTTTTAAGAGATTACTATCTTGAGGGAGAAAAAATAGTTTTTCAAAAAGACAGAGATATATCTTTAAAAAAAGTTCAGGATATTCTTATAAAAAATAGATATGAAAAAACATATATGCTAGAAAAAAGAATGCAATATAGTCTTAGAGGGGATATATTAGATATCTTTCCAAAGAATGGAGATTACCCTGTAAGAGTAGAATTTTTTGGAGACAGTGTTGAGAGAATAACTTATTTTGATATAGAAACACAGAAAAGTATTGAGTCTTTAGATAGAATTGATATGTATATGAATAATAATAAAAATTCTCAGATAGATTTTTATAAACTTATAAATTTATCTGAAAATAGGATAATTTTTGAAAATAGAGAGATTCTTCAATATAAGTTAGAGGAGATAATTTTAAGAGATAGAGAGAGAGAAGAAAAATTAAGAGAAAGATTTTCTCAATTGGATATAATTGGTGAGGAACTGACTTTAAAAAGATTTAGTGAAGATGAGATAAAAAAATTTGAAGATTATGAAAATATAAAAAAATTAAGCAAAAAAGAGAAAATCTTAGTAATTTCAGAGGAGAGTAAAAGATATCAAGAGATATTTAAAGGGTATCCAATAGAGTTTCAACACTATCCACATTATGAGGGGTATAGAGATGAAAATTATCTTGTGTTAACTGATAGAGAGTTAAAGGGAATAAAAGTTAAAAGAGGGACAAAAGAGAAGATAAAATTAAGGTATAAAGATGTTTCTCAAATAAGAGAGAATGATTATATAATCCATGAAAATTATGGAGTTGGAATCTATTTAGGAATTGAAACAATAGATGGACAAGATTATCTCAAAATAAAATATGCTGATGAAGATAAACTTTTTGTTCCAGTTGAAGGGATTAATAAAATTGAAAGATATATCTCAACTGATGGTGTAGTTCCAGAGATCTATCAATTAGGTAGGCGAGGATTTAAAAGAAAAAGAGAGAAATTACAAGAGGAGATGTTAATTTTTGCTAAAGAGATAATTGAGATTCAAGCAAGAAGAGCATATGAAAAGGGATATAAATTCTCTCATGATACAGTTTGGCAAGAGGAGTTTGAAGAAAGTTTTCCATATAGAGAAACCCCTTCTCAGTTAAAAGCTATTGAGGATGTAAAACATGATATGGAATCTGAGAGAGTGATGGATAGAGTTATCTGTGGAGATGTGGGATATGGAAAGACAGAGATAGCTATTAGAGCAGCTTTTAAAGCCTCAGTTGATGGAAAACAGGTAGCTTTGATGGTGCCTACAACAGTTTTAGCTCAACAACATTTTGAAAGATTTAGTGAAAGGTTTAAAAACTATCCAATAACTATTGAACTGTTAAGTAGATTGAAAACAGGTAAAGAGCAAAAAGAAGTATTAAATAGAATTGAGGCAGGAACTGTGGATATAGTTATTGGAACTCATAGAATTTTATCTTCAGATGTAAAATTCAAGGATTTAGGATTAGTGATAATAGATGAGGAACAAAAATTTGGTGTTAAGGCTAAGGAACAATTAAAGAAGATAAAAAATAGAATAGATATGATAACTTTAACAGCAACACCTATACCTAGAACATTGAATTTGTCACTATTAGGAATAAGAGATCTATCAGTAATTGATACTCCACCAGAGGGAAGAAAACCTATTGAAATAATTTTTATTGAAAAGGATAATAAAAAATTAAAAGATATTATAATGGAAGAGATAGCTAGAGAGGGGCAGGTATTTTATATCTTTAACTCTGTAAAAAATATAGCTAAAAAAACAGATGAATTAAGAAAAATTCTTCCAAACTATCTGAAACTTGATTTTATTCATGGACAAATGACTCCAAAAGAGATAAAAAATAAGATAAAAGAGTTTGAAAATGGTGATATAGATATTTTAGTTTCAACTACAATAATAGAGAATGGTATAGATATAGAAAATGCCAATACAATGATAATAGAGGGAGCAGATAGATTGGGACTCTCTCAAATCTATCAATTGAGAGGTAGAATTGGAAGAGGAAATAGAAAGGGATATTGTTATCTTTTAACTAAAGAGGCTCAAAGTAAAAAATCTAAAGAGAGAGAGGAATCTATTAAAAATTTAGGAGATAGTGGTGGTGGATTACAACTTTCTCTTGAAGATATGAGAATTAGAGGAGCTGGAGAAATTTTAGGAGAGAAACAACATGGAGCTTTAGAAACATTTGGATATAATCTTTATATTAAGATGCTAAATGAAGAGATTGCTAGATTAAAAGGAGAAAAAAGAATAGAGGATATAAATCTTGAGATAAAATTAAGTATAGATGCCTTTATTCCAGATGATTATATAGAAAAAGAGGAAAAATTAAAAATTTATAGAAAAGCAGCAGAACTAAAAGATAAAGATGAGTTAGATGAGTTAATTGAAGAAGTTAGAGATAGATTTGGTGAGATGCCTAAAGAGGTAAAAAATTTCTTTTATTATCTAAATGTAAAATTAAAAGCAAGAGATTTAGGAGTTGAAATATTAAGAGAGGAAAAAGATGGATTCTTTATTAAATTTAATAGAGAGTGTGTAAATGTTGAGAAGATAACAGAGATGATGTCAACAGGAAAACTCCAATACTTACCAAGAGAGGAAGCTATAAGATATAAGGGTAGTATTATGGGATTTTTTAATGAATATGAGGGAGTGATATAATGAAAGAATTTGATAGACTTGTGGAAATAATAAAGATTTTGAGAGGTGAAGGAGGTTGTCCTTGGGATAGAGAACAAACTCTTGAGACTTTAAAACCTTGTTTGATGGAGGAAACTTGTGAAGTTTTAGAGGCTATGGACAAAGGTGGAGATGAATTAAAAGGGGAACTTGGAGATCTTTTGATGAATGTTGTTTTTCAAGCTGATATCTGTGAAGATGAAGGAAAATTCAATATTGAAGATGTAGCTAGAGGAATAAATGAGAAGATGATTAGGAGACATCCCCATGTTTTTAAAGAGAAAGATAGTGGAATAACTTCAGATGAAGTTTTAGTTAATTGGGAAGAGATTAAGAAAAGTGAAAAGGAACATGAAAATAGAAAATCAGCATTAGATGGAGTACCTATATATTTACCAGCTTTAGCAAAGGCTGAAAAAATTCAGAAGAAAGCAGCAAAAGTTGGATTTGATTGGGATAATATAGCTGATGTAATTGGAAAAGTTGAAGAGGAACTTGGAGAATTAAAAGAGGCTATGGAGAAAAAAGATTCAGAAAATACAAAAGAGGAGTTAGGGGATCTTTTATTTGCTATAGTTAATCTTTCAAGATTTTTAAAAGTTAATTCAACTGATGCATTAGAGCAAACTATAAAGAAGTTTGATAAGAGGTTTAGATATGTAGAAGAGAGATGTGATATAGAGAAAGCCTCTCTAGAGGAAATGGAAAAATTTTGGAATGAGGCTAAAAACAGGGTTGACATATAAAAAAAATATAGTATATATAGTTAATAAGACGGGAGGAGTAGTCTAAATCATGAGATTGGATAAATTTTTAAAGGTTAGTAGAATAATTAAGAGAAGACCTATTGCAAAGATAGTTGTAGATGGTGGAAAAGCTAAGCTAAATGGAAAGGTAGCTAAGGCTGGAACAGAAGTAAAAGTAGGACAAATTTTAGAGTTAGAATATTTTAATAAGTACTTTAAGTTTGAGATAATGGAAGTACCTACTGGAAATGTAGCTAAGGAGAAAACTTCTGACTTGATAAAAGTTTTAGAAAGTAGAGGAATAGAAATTGATATAGATAGTGAGGAGGATATTTTTTAGTGAAATTTTCGTTAAATTCTAATGGAAAAATAAATATAGGTCTGAATGTAATTGGAGTTCTTCCTAATGGGTATCATCTTTTGGATATGATTATGGTACCAATTAGTTTAAGTGATAGAATAACTGGTGAAATAGAAGATATTTCAGGAACTCTTGAAATAAAAACAAATAAAGCAGATATTCCTGTAAATGAAGATAATATTTTATGGAAAATCTATGATAAATTTTATAGTGAAAGTGGACTTTCTAAAAGAAAAATATCTTTGTATCTTGAAAAAATTATACCTCATCAAGCTGGACTTGGAGGGGGAAGCTCAAATGGAGCATTTTTATTAAAACTTTTAAATGAGTTTCATGGAAATTTTTTCTCACAAGAAAGATTGATTGAGATAGGGAAAAGTGTTGGAGCTGATATTCCATTTTTCTTGATTAATAAATCTGCAAGAGTTAGAGGAATAGGGGAGGATATTGAGATTATAGAGAATAATTTAAAAAATTCTATAATTTTAATAAAGCCACAATTTGGAGTTTCAACAGGAAAAGCTTATAAAAATATGTCTATGCTCAATAATAAAAGAGATGCAAATATTGATAAAATCATATTTGGATTAAAAGATAATAGAGTGGATATAGTTGAAGATAATATAGAAAATCATCTAGAGCAAGGATTGTTATTAGAAGATGAAAATATAATTAAATTTAGAAAAAAATTGGCAGAATTAAATATGAAATTTTTTATGTCAGGAAGTGGAAGTGCATACTATACTTTTGTTACTCAAGAAGAATCAGAAGAAGCTGTTACAAGAATAAAAGAGTACTTAAATAGCTGTGAAGTCTATCTTTGCAGTTCTTTATAGATAATACTAAAAACAGGGAAGGTGCATTAATATGAAAATTACAGATGTTAGACTAAGAGCAGTGAAAAACGAGAACGAATTAAAATTAAAGGCTTATGCTGATGTTACTTTTGATGAATGTTTTGTTATTCACGGTCTAAAAATAATAGATGGTCAAAAAGGAATGTTTGTTGCTATGCCATCGAGAAAAATGCCTGATGGAGAGTATAAAGATATAGCTCATCCTATCACACCTGAATTAAGAAAAGAGATAACAGATTCAGTTATAGCTAAATATAATGAAATGGATTTTTCTGAAGAAGTAGCTGAAGAACCAAAAGCTGAATAAGAGATAAGATAATAAATAATTTTAAAGATAACCTGAAGGAATACTTCAGGTTATTTTGTGATTTTTATAAAAGGAGTAAATAGATGAAAATTTTGATTTTAAATGGAAGTGCAAGAAAAAAAGGGAATACTAGAACAGCTTTAAAACAGATAGAAAAAGGAATAGATCTAAATAATAATAGTGCTGAATTTATAGATATTACAGATTTTAAAATAGCTGGTTGTTTAGGTTGTGATGGTTGTAAAAGAACTGGAGTTTGTGTAATAAAAGATGATGCAGTAGGATTAGTTGAAAAAATAGTTGAAGCTGATATGGTAATATTTGGATCTCCAGTTTATTGGTGGGGAATCTCTTCTCAAACTAAAGCTTTAATAGATAGAATCTATATGAAAAACTCTACTTTACCACAACTTAAAAAGAAAATTGGTGTAGTGGCAGTTGGTGCAGATGAATTATCAGGAGAGCAATATAAATTGATAAAAGGGCAATTTGATTGTATATGTGAGTATTTAGGTTGGGAGTTTGCAGTATATAAACCTATCTCAGCTGGATTGATAGGAGATGTTGAAAAGCAAGTTGGATTGATGAGAGAGTTAAAAGAGATAGGACAAAAATTATAGAAAAAGAGATATAATTAGAGAAAATATTATTGTGCATATACATATAAAAAAACTGGTAGATTTTAAGATTTACCAGTTTTTTATTTTTAATATCCTATATTATCATCTACTAAAATAAGAATAATTCTACCTTTTATTTTGCTATAACGAGTGATAAGTAGTTGGCAACATATAGTGTCTGGGGATTTACAATCATAGCAACAACCTGTTTTTTTACAAGGAGTGTCAATGTCAAATCTTTGAGCATTGATAGGGGCAGCTATATTTCTAGCACGAGATATAGCATCTTCTACACTTTTAACAACTTTATTTATTCCAACTATCATTAAAACATATTTAGGTCCATAGCAGATAGCTGCTAATCTATTGGCAACACCATCAATATTTACAAGGATTCCATCTTCAGATATAGCATTACAACTTGTTAAGAAAAAATCACTAGATAGAGCTTGATGCATAATTTTATGTTTTTCTTCTAAAGTAGTAGCTTTTTCTCTATCTAAAACTTTATAATTTCCCTTTCTAACAGCCTCTTTTAATCCGATACTTTCTATTGAAATTGATCCACCCCAACTAACAGAACTTTCTTGAGGGATAATTTCTAAAGCTTTTTTTAGAGCTTTCTCTTTATTTTGAGCAAAATAGGCATCTATATTTCTAGATTTTAAATTTTTGATTACTTGTTCTCCTAATAATATATTTCTTTTTTTTATTATATCCATAAAACTCACCTCATATAATATCTAAGATATATTTTATTATACCATAGAGAAAAAGTTACAAAAAATAAAAAAACTGTCTTTTCAGACAGTTTCAATCTCAATTAAGTGGCTGGGCTGGCTGGATTCGAACCAGCGCATGACGGAGTCAAAGTCCGTTGCCTTACCGCTTGGCGACAGCCCAACAACATGATTATGGTATCAAAAAAAAATTAGTTTGTCAATAAAAAAATTAATTTATAAATTATTAGCTTTTATTTTTGTTCATATACATATAACCAAGAAAAAAAGGTTTTTTATTAAAAATCAAATAAAAATCATGTTTTCATTGATACAAATTTTTCATTGTGGTATACTAATGAAAAGAGTTTGGCAGAAAATATAGTTGCAAAAGAGGTGAATAAAATAAAGATTTTTAAAGTTATATTAATAGGAGTTTTTATAAGTTTTAACTTATCTTATTCTCAATTAAACTATGAAGATGTAAGTAAGGAACACTGGGCATATTCTTCTATAGAGAATCTTGTTAATAGAGGTATAATAAAAGAAAATACCTATAAATTTAATGGAAATGAGCCTCTAGCAAGATATGATTTTGCTTATAGTCTTTCCCAAGTTTTAAATACTATAGATTTAGAAAAAGCTAATAAGGAAGATTTAGATATACTTCAAGCTTTGATACTTGAATTTTCGAAGGAGCTTAATAAGATAGGATTTGATACAAAAACATATAATGCTAAAATTGAGAATATTAATGAAACTGTTGAACTTTTGAGAAAAAGAATAGACGAAAATGAAAAAATTATAGATCAACTTTTGAAAAGAGTAGAAAAATTAGAGGAAAAAATCTAATATTTTTATTTATAAAAAAATCAGGGAGGGAATTTATAATGGAAAAATTAGTATTTGATTATTCAAAGGCACTAGAATTTTTTAGTGAAGCAGAACTAGAAATGATGAAGGAACAAGTTGCAGTAGCAGAAAAGTTTTTAAATGAAAAAAATGGAGCTGGAAATGATTATCTAGGTTGGATAGAACTACCTACAAACTATGATAAAGATGAGTTTGAAAGAATTAAAAAAGCAGCAGAAAAAATTAAAAATGATTCAGATGTACTTGTTGTAATTGGAATTGGAGGATCATATTTAGGAGCAAGAGCTGCTATAGATTTCTTATCTCATACATTCTATAATAGCTTAACTAAAGAACAAAGAAAAGCACCTGAAATTTACTATGTAGGAAATAATATTTCAAGTACATATTTAAAACATCTTTTAGATGTATTAGAAGGAAAAGATTATTCAATTAATGTTATTTCTAAATCAGGAACAACAACTGAACCAGCTATTGCTTTTAGAGTATTAAAAAAACATATAGAAGAAAAATATGGAAAAGATGCAGCAAAAGGAAGAATCTATGCAACAACTGATAAATCTAGAGGAGCATTAAAAAAATTAGCTGATGAAGAAGGGTACGAAACTTTTGTTATTCCTGATGATGTTGGTGGAAGATTTTCAGTTCTTACTCCAGTAGGACTTTTACCAATAGCTTGTAGTGGTGTAAATATAGATGAACTTATGGAAGGAGCAAGAGCAGCTCAAAATGATTACTCAGCTTCATATGCAGAAAATGACTGCTATAAATATGCAGCTATTAGAAATATTTTAAACAGAAAAGGTAAAGAGATTGAGATGTTAATTAACTATGAGCCTAGATTACATTATTTAGGAGAATGGTGGAAACAACTATTTGGAGAATCAGAAGGAAAAGATGGAAAAGGATTATTCCCAGCAGCAGCAGACTTCAGTACTGATCTTCACTCAATGGGACAATATATTCAAGATGGAAGAAGAGTAATGTTTGAAACAGCAGTACTTATAGGAGAACCTGAAGCTGATGTTATAATTGAAGAGGAAGCAGCAGATCTTGATGGATTAAACTATCTTGCTGGAAAAGGAATGGATTTTGTAAATAAAAAAGCAGCTCAAGGAACACTATTAGCTCACGTTGATGGTGGAGTTCCAAATCTTACAGTTACAATTCCTTCAGCTACTCCATTTAACTTAGGATATCTATTCTACTTCTTTGAAAAAGCATGTGGAATCAGTGGATACCTACTTGGAGTAAATCCATTTAACCAACCAGGAGTTGAATCATATAAAGCTAATATGTTTGCTCTATTAGGTAAAAAAGGATATGAAAAAGAAGCTGAAATTTTAAATAAAAGATTAGAAAAATAGTTATTAAATAATTTTAAAGAAGGGAATTCAAATTTTGAGTTCCCTTTTTTGCTAATTTATGAAAAGAAAAATATAAAGATTTATAAAAAAATTATAATTAAAATTCTAATAAGTTATAGATTTTTTAAAAAATTTATTTATAGTATTGATTTGTTAAAATAAAAAGATAGAATATTTTTTACTATATTAAACTTAATAAAATCAAAGGTTAGTTGATAAAATAGAAAAAATATTCTAAAAAAATAAAAAAAGATGTTGACGAAAAATAGTTTCTGTGATATTATAACTGATGTGCCGCAGGAAAGCGGAACACAAAAGAAAAAGTAAAAAGGACATTAGCAACAGAATAGAGAAAGATGATAAAATCAACAAACAATAAATTGGTGTAAATATCA